>JBDHDN010000590.1:0-2374 GCA_039591485.1 Gemmatimonadota bacterium | reverse complement strand
AGCGCACCTGGACACGGTAGGGAAGCCCGATGCCGTACCAGCCCCGCAACGAGGCGTAGTAGGTGCCCGGCTGCAAAGTCTTGCTGACGCGCGAGCACCAGTTCAGGCCGCTGTAATCGATATCATCGTTCTCCGCGATGAGGTCGAAGCTTCCGTCGTACAGTTCCAGTACTGTGTCCTCGCTCAGTGCCAGCCCGCAGGCACCGCTGGTTGCCGAGGTCTCGACGGTGTAGACCCCCGCCTCTGAGACGACGAACGCGAACACGTCCGAGGCCTCGAACATCATGCCAATGAGGTACGCCCCGAGCGGGATCGGATTCGCGTTCTCGAAGGGGTTGTTCGGCTCCCACTCGAATGGGAACCCGACAGTGAAGGACGCCGGGTAGTTCCCGCCACCCGCGACCGTGATGGCCGTGGGAGTCGCAGCCGAGCCGTGCGCGCCCCAGCGGCGTCCCGGTACGCCAATGAGCTGATCGCCGCTCTCGTCCTCACCGGCGTACACGACGTAGTCGCCGTCGGTGAGATCGGAAAACGCGTAGGCGCCATCAGGATCGACCGCCACCGTTGCCTCGACTGCCGTCGTCGTCACGTTGTACAGCCGGGCGTAGAGGTCCCTCGGCGGTGCGAGTGTCTGCGTCAGGCTGTTGCGGGCGTTGACGACACCGGCTCCGTACTCCTGGTCCCAGCCGGGAGAACCCCTGTCCACCGCATAGTCGAGCAGTCGGGCCCGCAGTTGGGCCGCGGTGAGAGAGTTGTCGTGCGCCAGCAGCAGCGCAGCGACGCCAGCGACGTGCGGTGCCGCGGCCGACGTGCCGTGCGCGAAGCCCATCTCCCAGGTGGACTGACTGAAATCCCACAGATCGGATAGCACGCCGAACGAGGCGACGATCGGATGATCGAGGTCAGCCGCATCCTGGAAGTCGCCCCCCGGTGCGGCAATGTCGATCGTCGCGCCGTAGCTCGAGTAGGATGCCAGCAACGTGTCGGGCCCCACTGCGGACACCGAGATCGTCTGCGCATACGCAGCCGGGTAGTTGGGGATGGACGAGGGTGTGTTGCCGGCCGACGCGACGAGCAATGCACCGGCGTTGCCGGCGCTCAGCACGGCATTCTGAAGGTCCGTGGTGCCGCCGGGTCCGCCCAGGCTCAGATTGATGACCCTGGCCGCGGACGGTGCCTGCACCACACCGCCGGCTCCGTTATCAGCCGGGAGTCCCGCTGCATAGAGGATACCCTGGGCAACGTCGTAGGCATCGGCCATACCTGCCACACCGATCACCCGTACCGGCCGGATGCGTACCGTCCAGTTCACGCCGGACACGCCGAATGCCTCGTTGCCGACGGCTCCGATCGTTCCCGCTACGTGTGTCCCGTGCGAGCCGAGATCCAGCGGGGTGCCACACTCGGCTTCCCCGTCCCACTCATAATCGCTCGGCGTCGTGGGATCCGTATCGTACCCGTCGCCGTCGCCGGCGTTGTCGAACGTCCCGCCGGCACACAGGTCGAGCGTCAGGCTGGGAACGAAGTCCCAGCCGTCGTCCGTGAGGTTCGCCGTGAGATCCGGGTGGTCGAACCGTACCCCGTCGTCTACGACGGCGACCAACACGGACGCGCTGCCGGTGGTGATGTCCCACGCCTGCGGCAGATCGATCATGTCGTAGTGCCAGGTCTGGACTGGGTACGCCGGATCGTCCGGCTCGGTGGCCGGAGCGGAGACGGACGCGTGTGACGCCATCCGCCAATTCGTCAGCACGTACGGTCGGACCTCGCGAACGTCCGGGTCGCGCTCCAGCGCAGCGCGGACCTCATCGATTCGGGAGACGTCGCGCACGCGGATGCGCGCGGCGAGGATGGCCGGTGACACACCGGCCACGTCCGCCACATCGGTCGCCACCGGGAGGCTCGCCTCGAGGCGTGCGAGCAGTGCGCCGGCGACCGTCCGTGCCACGCTCGGCGTGGCCAGCGCTGCCGACCCGACGGGCGGTGCGGCCAATGGGCCCGCCATATAGATGACGACCAGCTGGTCGGTGGGGATCTCTCTCGCTCGCATTCCATCGAGCGACACGAGCGGAAGCGCCGGGAGCGGATTCAGCGCCGGGAGCGCCTGCGGCGGCTGCTTCGTCTCCCGCGGCGGGGCCGTCCGCGCGACCGCCATGGCATCCGCCGGCACGGGCGCCAGCAGCTGATCACTGAGCGTGATGATCCCGGAGATCATCGCGGGCCCAACAGGCTCAGCCTCCCACGTCCCCGAGCAGGTGTTCCCCGACATCGTCAGCTCCCACGTGCCCGCAGCTGCATCGCCGAGCGTGGTGAACGTTCCGGCAAAGACGAAGCGGTCACCCATCGCGGAGTGGTCGATGGCGAACTGCCGGTC
>JBDHDN010000589.1:0-4281 GCA_039591485.1 Gemmatimonadota bacterium | reverse complement strand
CATCGTGACGATTCACGACGACAGCACGCACCAGTTCACACACAGGGGTGCGCCGTGGAGTGCCGGCAGCGAGGAATGGCTCGGAACCAGGTGGCAGTTCGATTCGGACGTCATCGTATACGACAGTGACACGGGGGAAGGGAACGAACCGATCTATCGGGCGCTCGTCCCGGAGAGCGAATGAAGTGACACCGTTACCTCAACGCACGGAAGGACCACGCCGATGCGCATCAAGGCCTTGTCGCTCGTCATCTGTGTTGCCCACCTCGCAGCCGGCATCGGCGCAGCTCAGGAAACCCCGCTCGTCACCAACGTCGCTGGCCGGACAACGAGAACCCTGAACGGTGCGTGGCAGACCATCGTCGACCCGTTCGAGAACGGCTACTACGACTACCGCTACCAGCCCCGCGCGGACGGGTACTTCCTGGCCAGGCAGCCGAGGGACAAGCGCGACCTGGTCGAGTACGACTTCGCCACCTCGCCCACCCTCCAGGTGCCGGGTGACTGGAACTCGCAGGACGAGCGGCTGTTCTTCTACGAGGGCACCATCTGGTACCGCAGGGTCTTCGACTACGAACTCGGTCCTGGCGCGCGACTGTTCGTGCACTTCGGCGCTGCGAACTACGAGGCGCACGTCTACCTGAACGGCACCCTGCTCGGCAGCCACGAGGGCGGCTTCACCCCGTTCAACTTCGAGATCACCGAGCTGGTGAGACCCGAGAACAACTCGCTGGTGGTCAAGGTCGACAACCAGCGTCGGCTCGACGCGGTGCCCACGGTCAACACCGACTGGTGGAACTACGGCGGGCTCACCCGCGGCGTAGCCCTCATCGAGCTGCCGGTGACGTTCGTGCGCGACTACTTCATTCAGCTCGCCCCAGGCTCGAGCGACCGCATCATCGGGTGGGTGCAGCTCGACGGACCGGGCGCCGCCGGTCGGGAAGTGATGGTCCGCATCCCGGAGGCGGGTGCGGAGACCGTCGTGTCGACCGATGCCAACGGCCGGGCGACCGTCGACGTCGAAGCCGATCTCGTTCTCTGGTCGCCCGCGAACCCGAAGCTCTACGAGGTGGCGATCTCCGCGGCCGACGACCAAGTGAGGGACCACATCGGTTTTCGCTCCATCGCCACGCGTGGGTCCGACGTCCTGCTCAACGGCGAGCCGATCTTCCTGCGCGGCATTTGTGTGCACGAGCAGGCGCCGAAGCGGGATGGCCGAGCCTATGGTGCCGAGGACGCGCGCACGCTGCTCGGATGGGTGAAGGAGCTGAATGGCAACTTCGTCCGCCTCGCGCACTACCCGCACAACGAGCACATGGTGCGCATGGCCGACTCGCTCGGCGTCATGGTCTGGGCCGAGGTCCCGGTGTACTGGACGATCCAGTGGGAGAACGAGGCGACGCTCGCCAACGCGCGGAACCAGTTGACCGAGCTGATTACGCGCGACAAGAACCGCGCGGCGGTGATCCTGTGGTCGATGGCGAACGAGACGCCGCCGTCGGAGCTTCGCCTGACCTTCCTCCGCGCACTTGCCAGCCGCGCGCGAGCGCTCGACCCGACGCGGCTCATCACCGCCGCACTCGAGCTGCACTATCGCTTCGAGGACGGTATCCTCTCGATCGACGATCCCTTCGGCCGCGACCTCGACGTCATCGCCATCAACGAGTACCTGGGATGGTACGTCGGGCCACCCGAACTCGCCGACTCCGTCAGGTGGGAGAGTGCGTACGACAAACCGCTCATCGTCTCCGAGTTCGGCGCCGGGGCGCTGCAAGGGTATCATGCCGACGCCGAGACGCGGTGGAGCGAGCAGTATCAGGCGAGCGTGTACCGCCACCAGGTGGCGATGCTCGAGCGGATTCCCTTCCTCCGCGGTATGACGCCGCCGGGGATCCAGGACTTCTGGAACCGCAAGGGCCTGATCTCGGATCGGGGGATCAAGAAACAGGCGTTCTTCGTCCTCCAGCAGCACTACCGGGAGATCGCGGAGCGCGAGGAGTGGCGCGAGTAGCCTCTGCCGTCGTGATCGAGGACTGGGGTCGCCACGGTCAGCAGGGTCCGGAGCCTGTCCAGACTGTGGGGCTCAACGCGGAACGAGCCCGATTTCGGCGGCCCACGCGTCCAGCCGACGATGATCGTCGTCGCGCAGGAACACCTCGCCGTCCTGCGTGAGGCCGGACTCAACGAGGGCGATGTTGTCGTTCCACCGCACGAGCAGGTGGGCCGCTTGCGCGCGACCGCACCCGTACCGCCGTCGGATCGTCCGGACGAACGCTGCCTCCCACAACTCCTCGAGGTGCCGCCGTTCCTCCGCGGTGAGAAGGTGCGCGACGACCCGAGAATCCGGTTCCTCGTTCAAGAGGGCCGCGTACCGGTGCAGCAGCTCCGCATCGTCCATCGGCGGTGTCGAAGACCTCAATCCCACGCCGAGTGCCGTGAGCAAGCCCACGACGCCGACGGGGAGCAAGACGGCGGCGTATTCGGGAGCAAGGTGTGACACGAGGATGATCGCCGCCAGCGCGGTGAGCCCTAGCGTGAAACCAACGATCCTCGCGCTGCTGCGCCGCTGAGCCATACCTGCTTCAATCTGTAAGCCTCGTACACCGGAAGACAGAGATGGGGAAGCGAACTCGCAGAATAGGCGATCACATGGGCCGCATCCGAAATCGGAGTACCCACGGCACGTCGTACTCGTCTGGCTCGACGGCCCAGACCGTATCACCACGGTTCCACATGATCCGCAGCTCCGCCGGCAGTTCCATGGTGCCGCGCGCGTTCCCCTGCGCGTCAAGTAACAGCCACTCTGCGATCGTGTCCGAGGCGGATCGGAGCCGCAGCCAGAGTGACCCGTCCTGCGCGGGCCACGCGTGCTCGACCGGCAGCTTGAATTCCGGAAACTGCATCGCATCGCGCAGGGACGTGGCGATCGCTCGCCAGTTGTCCGGGACGGACGATCGGTTCGGATTGAAGGGCACCATCCCGCCCGCCTCGCCGCGTGCCGCCCGTGCCGCGATGCTGTCGAGATCGGCGGACGTGTAGCGGATCGGCCGGAAGTGGAACGTGCGTGAGTACACGGTGTCGCCGGCGAGCCCGAATCGGGTCACCGTGAACGTGCCGTCGTCTTCCGTCACGGTGGCCTGTGCCTCCACCAGCACGTAGCCGTCGGGCAACGTCGCCCACTCGGGCAACTCTCTCGGCGGCTCGGGCACCCACCACGGGCGGCCCCCGATCTGGAGGATCGTGGGCTCCCACTCATCCTCTCCCGGGTGCCACAGCCCCGGTGGCGTGCGTCCCGCCCAGCCGACGGTGTCGATGACGGCACCCGTGGCGTCGAACAGCAGGAACGGCCACGGGATGTTGTCGTCCGGGGACACCCCGGCGCCGGACTCGCCACTGCCATACCAGGTTCGTCGCCCCAGGTAACTCGTGAACCTGCCGTCTGGGCGCATGGCCCACGGGAGGACGTGGCCGTGACCGTCCGGCAGGGCCACCAGCACACTCTCGTACCGGCGCGCCGACAGCACCGTTCCCTCCCGGTCGAACAGCGTGATCCGGTTCGTACCCACCGAGACGGCCCAGATCGTGTCCCCCACCACGCCGAACCGGGGCGCGCGCGCGAACTCGCCAGGCCCCTCACCGTGTCGGCCGATGCGGCGCAGCAAGGTCCCGTTCGGTGCGTACACACGGATCTCCGGCACCATCGCCTCGAGCACGTAGACGTTGCCGTCGCGATCGACGTCCACCCCACCGACCCGCGAGAACCCGATGTCGGGATCCTCGAAGTCGCCGATGCGCATCCCGGCCTCGACGACGAGGCGGGGCAGGGCGTCGAGATGCGTCGTGCTCTCGTCGCTCGGAGCGGCGCAGGCGGACGGGCTCACGCACAGTGTTATCAGCGCCGTGATGGCAGCGAGCGCCTGGTCGTGTGCCGCGCGTGCGAGTGAGTGCGTGCTCGTCATCTTTGGTCTCGGAGTCTCCATTCCATGCTGCACCGGATCCGCATGCCGTTCCAGTGTTGTCTGGAAGCGTTGATTACCGCGGGAGGACTGTAGCGAGGGATCGAGCAGAGGAATGTGCGTGCTGGCCCGAGTTGGCTCAGGAGGGCGGCACTCCAACTGGGCGAGCATCCCACAACTCGGTCAGGCGGCTTTCGTGCTCTGGCGCGAGCAAGACACCCTGGCCGTGACGGTCTCTGCACCCGGCGCACGGCAGGCAGTAGCTAGTCCCCCCGCCCCAATCGCTCCACCTCGGCTCTCGCCTCCTCTACCATCCACTCGTAGT
>JBDHDN010000588.1:0-3994 GCA_039591485.1 Gemmatimonadota bacterium | reverse complement strand
AGGGCACGGGTCTCGACACGCACATTGTCGCATGCTCGCCGGAGAACTCCGCGGTCATGATCGAGTCGGTCCGAGCCGGCCGCATCCTCGACCTCCCATCCAAGCCGACGCTCTCCGACGGCACCGCCGGCGGGGTCGAGGAGGGAGCCGTCACGTTCGAGTTGTGCCGCTCGCTCGTGGACGAGTACATCACCGTACCGGAGGAGGAGATCGCCGCCACCCTGCGCCGCTTCCTGGACACCCACCATCTCCTCATCGAGGGGGCCGCGGCAGTTGCGTTGGCAGCGTTCGAGCGCCACGCTGCACGGTTCACCGGGCAGCGCGTGGCCATCGTGATCTGCGGCGGCAACATCGGCCTCGAGACGCTACGTCGGATTTTGTGAGGAACCCGTGCTCATCGCCGCGAAGGAACAGATTCTGCGTGTCCTGTCGGACCTCGATCTCATCCCGGCCATCGCGACGGCCTTTGCGCGCTACTCGGCCGGTGAAGCCGTGGTGCCGCCCGTTGGCGAGCTCCTACTCCCGGGCGGCGACGTGCACATCAAGTACGGCTACCTGCGCGACGATCCGTACTACGTCGTCAAGATCGCCTCTGGCTTCTACGACAACCCAACGCTCGGGTTGCCATCGAGCAACGGCCTGATGCTCCTCTTCCGCCAGGCGACGGGCGAGCCCGTCGCCGTGCTGCTCGACGAGGGCCACCTGACCGACGTCCGCACCGCGGCGGCCGGTGCGGTCGCTGCCACCCATCTCGCACCGCTCGAGGTCCGACGCATCGGCATCGTCGGGACCGGGATTCAAGCCCACCTGCAGCTGCAGTACTTGACGGACGTCACGCCGTGCCGCGACGTGCTGGTGTGGGGTCGCGGACGGGCCCAGGTGGCGAGGTATCACGCCGACCCGGCGCTCGGTGAGTTTTCGATCGAGACGACGCTGGACGCGGGGGACATCCTCCGCACATGCAACCTGATCGTCACCGCGACGCCTGCGACCGCGCCCTTGCTCTCTGTGGCAGATCTCAGGTCCGGCACCCACATCACCGCGGTCGGCTCCGACACGGCGGAGAAGCAGGAGCTGGACGTAGCGACGCTCGCCCGAGCCGATGTGGTCGTGGCAGACAGTCTGGAGCAGTGCCGCCTGCGCGGCGAGATCCACCACGCGCTCGCGGCGGGAGCGGTGACAGAAGACCGAATCGTGGAACTCGGCGACGTCATCGCCGGCCGTGCGCAGGGGCGCACCGGTGCCGATCAGATCACGATCGCCGACCTGACGGGCGTCGCCGTCCAGGACATCGCGATCGCATCGCTGGTGTACGAGGCACTGGGAGGAGGCTGAGGGCCCCGGTCACTTACCAGCCGACGTGACGTGTCTGGGATCGGCCTGCAGTCACGGGCGGCGGGTGGTCCCCGAAGCACACGTCAGTGAGCGGTCGCCCGCCTCAGGCTCATGCGGCCGGGTGCGAACTGCAGTGAGCGGAGGGGACCACCCGCCACCTACACCAGCGAAGCACAGCGCTCATGCGCCCGTCACACCACCGCGCCGCTCTGTCAGTCGTGCTACCGATGCTAGTCGTCACTCACGCCGAACCAGTCCGGGAAGTGCTGACTCTCGATGCAGAAGCCGTAGCGATGGTGATAGACCTGCCCGCCCTTGCCGGTGATGCTGCCGTCGAGGAAGTTCCCCGAGTAGAACTGGAAGCCGGGCTCGGTGGTCCAGACGTCCAGGGTCCGTCCGCTGGATGGGTCCATGACCTCGGCCGCGTGCACCATGGTCCCCGGCACGGTCCGGCTCAGCACGAAGTTGTGATCGTACCCCCCGCCGTAGCGCAGCTGCTCGTCGTCTTCGTCGATCCGCTCGCCGATCGCCGTCGGCAGCGTGAAGGCGAACGGCGTGCCCCCGGTGGCGTCGATGTCCCCCCTGGGGATCAGCGTGCTGTCGACCGGCGTGTAGCGACCGGCGTAGATGATCAGCCGGTGATCAAGGATGTCCCGTGAGGCGTCGCCGGCGAGATTGAAGTAGGAATGTTGCGACAGATTCACTGGTGTCGCGGCGTCGGTGACCGCGTGGTAATCGACGACCAGCGCGTCGTCCGCCGTGAGCGTGTACGTGACGGTCACGTCGAGATTTCCCGGGTATCCTTCTTCACCGTCGACCGAGCGGTACGTGAACCGCACACCCGCGCCGTCGCCGTTCTCGAACGGCTCACCGCGCCAGACGACCTTGTCGAATCCCGTGATCCCGCCGTGCAGGTGGTTGGGCCCGTTGTTCGTGGCGAGCTGGTACGTCGTTCCGTCGAGCGTGAAGCGCCCGTTGGCGATGCGATTGGCGTAGCGGCCCACGATCGCGCCGAAGTACGGCGTCTCGTCGAGGTACCCCGCGAGCGAATCGTACCGGAGCACGATGTCGCCGAGCCGCCCGTCACGGTCCGGCGTCGCAAGCGACAGGATGATACCGCCGTAGTCCATCGGTCGAACCTCGATCCTGTGCGCGTTCCGCATCGTGTACACGTTCACCTGGGTTCCGTCGGGCATCCGGCCGAACGGCTCGCTCGTTACGGTCACCGTTGTCTCCCTGTCGCTGGTTCCGCCGTCGCCGCAGGCGAGCGGCACGACGGCGAGGAGGAGGAGCGCACGCAGCGTCGCGTTTCGCATGGTGTCACCTCCGGTTCCTAAGTGGGCGGCCCGTCCGCATCGGCGATGCCGGTCCGTGCTCGTGCAGTCACGGCTCGAGGACCTCGACGAGACCGGCGTCAATGTACTGTCCGCCGTCGGTCTGATGCACGTGCACGGCGAGCACGTTCGGACCGGCGACGAGGGCGGCACGTGCCGCGTCGTCCAGCGGCACCATCACGTAGCCCGTCGTGTAGCCGGCCAGGTCCGCCACGCGCACGCCGTTGAGGTACACCTCCGCGTCCTCGTCGTGGTGCACGCGCACGTGCAGGCTCGCAGGCGCGTCTCGCAGGGTGAACCAGCGCCGGAGCCACAGGTCGCTCGAGCGCCACTCGGTGCGGACGCGCGCGCCGGGCGTGCCCTCGGTGCCGAAGCCCCCGAGTCCCGACGCCCAGTCCGCATCGTCGAACGCCGGCAGCTCCCAGCCGTCGGCGGGGCGCTCCTCGGTGTAGCGCCAGCGGTGTCCCTCCTCGCGCGACGTGGGCACGAGCGGCCGAATGAGGGGCGGTGAGCCGAAGAGTGTCCGGTGATCGGCCACGATGTCGTCGGGCAGCTTCACGACCTCCCGATCGTAGGTCATGATGCCGTTCACCTCGACTTCGACGTCGGTGGTCTGGGTGTACACCGCCGCCGAGAGCCCTTCACCGATGAGGAACCGCAACTGAAAGAGCAGTGCGCGGTACGCGGTGCGCAGGTCGTCGAGTGACTCGAAGCCACGGTATCCCCAGTTGCCTTCCTCGACCCAGGTGTGGCCCGCCAAAGGCAGGCCGAGCCCGCCGAACTCGCCGAGCACGGCGGCGCGGTCGGGCTCGAGCGCCGGTATTCCCGGACCGGGATAGCGGTGCACGTCGAGCACGTCACCGACGCCCGTGTCCGTCCAACCGCTGGCGTTGTTCACGAGCCGGGTCGGATCCAGCCGCTTAAGCTCCGCCACGTACCGTGGCGTATCGTGCTGGCCCCAGCCCTCGTTGAACGGCACCCACATCACGATCGACGGGTGGTGGCGTCGGGCGGCGATGACCGCGCGCAGCTCGGCGGCGAACTGCGCCTGTGCCTCGGCGCCCTCGTTGTCACCGCTCGGCATGTCCTGCCACACCAGGATCCCGAGCGAGTCGGCGAGATAGTACCACCGCTCCGGCTCAACTTTCACGTGCTTGCGGATCATGTTGAACCCGAGCCGCCTGGTGACCTCGAGATCGTAGCGCAGCGCGTCGTCGGTCGGCGCGGTGTACAGCCCGTCGGGCCACCAGCCCTGGTCGAGCAGGCCGTAGTGCAAGAGCGGGCGGCCGTTCAGGGTGAGGCGGATGGTGCCGGTCGGATCCTCA
>JBDHDN010000587.1:0-3594 GCA_039591485.1 Gemmatimonadota bacterium | reverse complement strand
GTCGACGACAGGACCGTCCAGGGCGACACCATCCGTATCGAGCGCACCATCGCGATCCCCGGTGTCACAGGCCTCACCCAATCACTGGTGCTGCATCGCAGGAACTGATCGCCGCCATCTTGCCCGCGAAGGTGTCGTGGATCAGGTTGCTGGGTGTCCTCCCAACGCCGGTCAGCCTCTCGCATGCTCAATGAACTCCTGTTGTTTGGTGCGGGCCTTCTCACGGCGGTGCCGACCATTGGCACGGCACAGGAGCGCACGGACTCGCTGCCCGGCTGGCTCGCGGGCTGTTGGATCCTGGTACGTGGTGACCTGGTGATCGAGGAGCAGTGGATGGCGCCGCGTGCCGGCACCATGCTTGGCATGAGCCGCACGACCCGCGGGAGCGCCGTCACGGGCTTCGAATCGACGATGATCAGTGTCGACGGCGGCCGGGTGGTCTATACAGCAGATCCCAGCGGCCAGTCACGTGCGGTCTTTCGCATGACCGAACGAAGAGACGACGCGGTCGTGTTCGCCGACCCCGAGCATGACTTCCCCCAGAGGATCGGTTACGAACGGATCGGCAGCGACTCGCTGCACGCGTGGATCGACGGCACGGTGGACGGGATCAGCCGCTCCATCGCCTTTGCCTATCGACGCATTGCGTGTCCGCCCGCGGATTCCTCACCCTGAACCGATGGTCTCCACATGCCCCGACTGATCGCTTCACCCAGTGTGATTCCCTGCGTCGGCACCAAGCCCAAGCAGATCGAGGAGTACGCCGGCGGTGCGACGACCGGCGACACCGGCGTCAGCGTTGCCCGCATGGTGTCGCCGAGCGGCTGGACGGAGCCCGGCCAGCGGCCGGAGTTCCGGGAGATCACCGTCGTCTTGAGGGGTCTGCTCCGGGTCGAGCACGAGGGCGGCACGCTCGACGTTCACGCGGGCCAGGCCGTCATCGCGGCACCCGGCGAGTGGATCCGGTACAGCACGCCAGGTCCTGAAGGCGCGGAATACGTCGCGGTCTGCGCGCCGGCGTTTTCCCCTGAGACCGTCCACCGGGACGAAGCATAGGGACGGAACCGCATCGACCCCGGCAGCGCACCGGACCACCGTACTCGCCACCATGACACGTGGGGGGCTCGCTCCGGAGCCGGAGCAAGCTTCCTCCGCGGCATGGAAAGCTTCTGCACGGACGGCATTCGCGCCCAACGGGGCTCAAAGGCAGGTCGCCCCGCGAGGCGCATAAGTCATGGTAGATCATTTTGTTAGGCAATGATGTGCTCGCCATGGGGCCGCGGTACTCCCGACTCACATGAGCCCGAGTCCCGTGCGCCCGCGCCATATAAGGAATAGCAGTGCTGCCGGCTGGCGGACGGGGCAAGCCCCTCCCCGGTGCCGCGCAGTCCGGCCGGACGATCAGCAACAGGAGAGCATCCTCCCATGCGTTGCACCCCGCTCTTCCCCATGGCCGCCCTCGCGCTCGCAGCCGCCTGTGCTCCCGACCAGGGTGCGGAGGTTCAGCAGCTGCGCGACCGGGTCGCCGAGCTCGAGGCGATGGTCGGTCCCCCGCCGGCCTCGCTCGATCAGTTCTATCCTCCGCACGCGGAGGGGCCGGTCTATCTCGCTCGGATGCACCAGCTGGCGGGGGGGATCACGGCGCTCGGCGTCGATCTCGGCGAGCAGGACATGGAGAACGTCCGGCGCGGGTTCGCGCAGTTCCGCGACGAGTACATCGCGGTGTCGCAAATGGTGCCCGAGTGGGCCGACCAATACCCGATCGAGCCGGTGGACCGGTTGGGTGCGGCACTCGACGCGGGAGACCCCGACGCGATCGGCGCGGCGTTCCAGGAGGTCGGCGCGGTGTGCCACACCTGCCACGTCGCCAACCTCCCGAAGACGTACTTCCGCTACCGCTTCGGCGACTTCATGGCGCTGCGGATCACGGAGCCGGCGTCGGGACGGGAGCTGCACTACCCCGAGCTGATGCGCGAGATCGAAGCCGGGCTCACCGGCGCCGTCGTGGACGTAATGCAGGGACAGCCGGGTAGGGCGCGGGAGCACTACGGCACGTTCCGGGCGCGCTTCGAGTTGCTCGGTACTGTCTGCGCGGCGTGCCACACCACCGAGCGCCGCTACTTCGTGGACGCCGACGTGTGGGAGAAGATCGATGCGCTGGGGGCAGCACTCGCGCCGGCGCAGCCCGATCCGCAGCTCGTGCAGCATACGGTTCAGGAGATCGGCGAGGAGAGCTGCGGCAAGTGCCACCTGGTGCACGCGCCGTCGGCGCTGACCCGGATGATCCGCTCCGATCGCGGGTTGAAACCCGCACTCGGTACCCGCGATCGTTCTGAAGGACGGAGGAGCGGCGCGTTTGAACGCGCGTCGCGCAGCGCCGAGCCGCGGCTTGAGCCGCGGAACGCAGAGAGAGCCGGGAGGCAATCGCCTCCCGGCTCGTTCGGCGTAGCGAAACGCCATCGAGATCTCACACCACGCACATCCTACGGACTGACCGCCGATGGGGCAAGCTGGCCATGGCGCGGTAGGTGCTGGGTCGGCGACCACGGCCGCCGCGAGCTACCGACGCTCAGGCCATCGCAGTCGGGATCCCGGTTGCACGTCGACCCTGGTCAAGCGAGTGTCGCTGCCACCGGCCGCGACGACACGTGCTGGAGCGGCGGTCTCGACGATCGGGACGTTGCGATCCAGGAGGACGTGGGAGTCCGCTGCGCTGGGATTGTCGAAGGCGAGCCCACCCGCACCGGCCTCGGTGGGACCGACGAACGTGACGCGGACAATGATCGTGTCCCCTGCGGTGCCGCCGGTCTGACCGCGCACGATATCCTCGAAGCGACGGAAATAGTCGTGGTAGGGAACCGTGAACGTCGTGCTAGCGAGCTCTTCCTCCTCGATGCCATCGTCGACGATCAGTGCGATGTCGAACACTCCGTCGGGACTGCCCTCCTCGGCGATGGCGAGCACCATCGAGAAGGAATAGACGTCGGTTTGGACGGTGCTGCCCAACTCCGTCTTCCACTCGAAGACGTCCCCGGGGCCGAAGTTCGCAATCCACGCAGAGCCACTGACCGGCGGACGTTCGGTCGTTAGGTAGTTCAGCTCCGCGTCGCTGTCGTAATCGAGATACAGGCCAGTCGCGAGTTCCCCCTCCCAGCTGCCGGAACACAGCGTGCCGTTCGACGCGATTCGCCAATTGCCGACCACGTGATCGCTGGCGTCGAACAAGCCCCGTACGAGCTCCACCTCCAAGTGCGGCCCGTTGGGCGGCTCGTAGACGATCATGTCTCCGTATGGTAGGCCGAGGAAGAACTCCCCGTCTTCGTAGTCGGCGACGGCTCCTGACGTTGATTGCACGGTGTCCCATGTACCCGTGCCGCAGGTCCAGTCTCGGAAGAGGTAGGTCTTCTGATAGACGCCGAGCTCATCGGCGGACGACACCCCCGTTCGTACCACCAGTCCACCGAAATCCGTGAGCGCATGGAAGAAGCCCAGCTCCGGCGTCGTGGGCTGGATCACGATGACTGGGACGGTGTCCGGCGTGAACGGGGGATTCGTGACGACGATCGCGGCGGTCCCATTGGCCACGGCCGTGAC
>JBDHDN010000586.1:0-2435 GCA_039591485.1 Gemmatimonadota bacterium | reverse complement strand
GGGCAGCGTTCTTATTGCCGGCCGGTCGAACTCGGCCCTGCACCGGTACGCCGCCCGTGACACGGAAGCGATCAGCCATCGTGCGGCAACCATAAGGCCGCTCCGACAGGCCGCGCAAGCACGATCGCTTGACACGTCTCTCGGTCGCGCGGATTATCACGTTCAGTCCGAACCTGACGGTCCATCATGGAACTGCTCGTCTGCGTCGTCGATCGTGAGCGGCATCTCAGCCGGATCCTGTCGGGCTTCGTCGAGCTGGGCATCCGCGGCGCTACGGTGATCAACAGCGAGGGCATGGCGCACCATGTCGGCGACGCGCTCCCGGTCATGGCAGGCCTGCAATCCCTCCTCACCAAGACCAGGCCCACCAGTGCGACGGTCTTCTCGGTGATCGATGACGCCGCGTTGGTTGCGGCCGCGATCCGGACGATCTCCGAGATTTGCGGAGGTATCGAGGAGCCGGGGACGGGCATCGTGTTCACGGTGCCGGTGAGTCGGGCTGTCGGTATGGTCGAGCCAGGCGGCGGAGCCGACTGACGTTCCGGCCCGACAGCCCACCGCGCATTCGGCTTTCGCCAGTGACGGCATTAGCTTGTAATCGGTGAACTTGGAGTTGTTGGCCCGACGGCCAGCCACTCTCCTCCGGATTCGACCGAGGAGGCACATATGGGGTGGGCGGAACAGGTGACAGCGATATCGACGGCGATCATTGCGCTCGCGGCGGTGATCGCCGGCGGAATGATCGTCGTGGTGCTGAGTGAATTCCGATCCCTCAAGAAGGTCTTCGAACGGGTCGCGGAGCTGCTGGAGCGTGATGCACGCCCGACACTCGATTCTGCCCGGCGGCTGGTGGACGATGCCCAACACATGTTCCAGTCCGTGCGGCGGGAGACCGAGGATATCGTCCACTCCTCCAAGGACGTGCGCGAGCGACTCGATCGGCTGATGCACCGCACGGAGGAGCGGCTGCAGGACCTGGATGCGCTGCTCGACGTCGTTCAGCTGGAGGTCGAGGAAACGGCACTGGATATCGCAGCGGCGCTCCGAACGACCCGCCGAGGTGCCTCGGTGCTCCGGACCATGAAACGCACCTTCTTGGGGAGGGGTCGCTAGGGGTGCGTTTCGGTCCCTGGGTGGCAGCCGCAGGCATCGCCGCCCTCTTGCTCGCTCTCGTCCCGGATGTCGCCGTCGCCTGGACGCCCGGTACGCACATCTTCCTGGGCGAGTCGGTCCTGGCCAATCTCGGGAACCTGACGGCTACCGTGGCCGATCTGCTCCGCGCCTACCCGTACGACTTCCTGTACGGCAACATTGCCGCAGACACGTCGATCGCGAAGAAGTACGCGCCGGTCGGCCGCCACTGCCATTCGTGGCACGTGGGACAGGAGATCCACGACCGAGCGGAATCCGATGCCCTACGGAGCTTCGGGCTCGGGTACCTCGCTCACTTGGCCGCCGACGCGATCGCCCACAACTACTACGTGCCTCGGCAATTGGTCGTGACCTCGTCGACGATTGCACTCGGGCATTCGTACTGGGAGAGTCGGTTCGAGACGCATCTGGGCGAGGCGTACGCGCGTACCGCAATGGACGTCATCCGGATGGACCACACGGGCGCCGACACCCTGCTCGACCGCATACTCTCCCCGACGATCTTCTCCGTGCGGACGAGCCGGCGGCTCTTCAGAGGGATGGTCAGTCTTACCGAGACCCAGAGCTGGCAGCGGGCCTTCCGCGTCCTGGCGGACAAGAGCCGCTGGGACATCAGCGACGCCTTGGTCGAGCGTCACATGGCCATGGCCTACGAGATGGTGATGGAAGTCCTCAGCGATCAGGAGGACAGCCTGGCAAAGCGTCTCGATCCCTCGGGCGAGGCGTCTCTTCGCCTCGCGAAGCGGATGCGACTCGACGTCATGCGCAACCGCCTGCCCCGGGATCCCATGCGCCTGTCCGCCGTGGCCGGCAAGCACTTCGGCCTTCCGAGCCACGCACATCACTTCTGGGACCGATCGATTCACGATCGCCCCTGGGCACTGCGCGAGCTGGGTACCGAGGACGGCCTCGGGATGTCGCTCCGAACCGGGCTCCCCTAGGACGCACCGATCGGGATCAGGCTCCGTCCAGTCCCCGCTGGAGACCCGCGTACGCCGCCAGCAGATGACGCGAGCCGGTCTCTGCGTCGTCGAACTCGACCACCACCTTCAACTCTCGCCCATGGCCCGTGACTGACCGGATCGTGCCCGAGCCGAACTTCCGGTGGTGCACGCGCTCCCCCTTCACGTAGCGGGGTTGATCCTGCGATTCGAGCTCCGCAGCATCGGACCCGGTGTCTGACGACACGTCGTCGATCCATCCGGATCGGGGCGACCGGCTTCGCCGGAACCACTCGCCACCGAACACCCCGCTGGTGCGCCGCTCCTCGATGACTCCCGGAG
>JBDHDN010000585.1:0-2443 GCA_039591485.1 Gemmatimonadota bacterium | reverse complement strand
CGTTGGGGTCCCCCGCGAGGTCGATCTCCACGATGGGCAGCACTTCGGGGGGGCCATTCCCCAAGAGGCCGACGGCAAACTCCCGCCCGGGAATGAACTGTTCGACCAGCACATGCTGCTGAAACTCATCGATGATATGCTTGACCGCTTCCCGCAGATCGGACTCGTTGTCAACGACCCGAATCCCGTACGAAACCGCCTCCATCTTGGGCTTGACGATCACCGGGAAGACGAGGTCGTCAAACTGATCGTCCGCAGAGGCGAAGTTCCAGAATCCGGGCGTGGGAAGTCCGGCATTCTGAAACACGATCTTCGCGATGACCTTGTCCAGTGCCAGCCCGTGCGCAATCGGGTTCGATCCCACGTAGGGCACGCCGAGCATCTCGAGAATGGCAGGCAGGTGGGTATAGCGACTGACCCCCTGAATCCCGTACGCCATGTTGAACACCATGCCCGGCCGCTCGCCGCCGATCACCCGTGGCATGAAGTCCCGCAGCTGCTCGACGACGTGCATGTTGCCGTCGATGACGCGAACGGTGTGCCCTCCCTGCTCGAGGGCGGACGCGACGCGCTCTACCGTCTTTGGATTGTAGCGCTCTCGGTTCTGTGGACCGAAGACGTTGATGACACCCGCACGGTCGCGGTTGTGGATGACGGCAACCTTCATGAACGACCACCTTTGAGGGGAAGCGCGGAGTACGCTCCGCTGTTGCAATGTACTGTAGCGATCGTCAGTCGGACCAGCGAAGGGGCGAGCGCAGGGGACTCGCTGCGTCGTGTCCAACCGGCGGGAGCGTGATCATGACTCGCAGCGTGACACTGCGGCCGGACTGGATGGGGCGACGATGCTCAGGGGCGCCGGGCCATCCAAGCCGAACGCACTGAACTCGCGCTGAGAGAGGCGTGGCGAGCGATCATGCGGTGCTGGACTGGGACGCTGGCGCCCGCCCGGGATGCCGCATCGCCCACACGAGCACGTTCTCGATCAAGCGTCCCCCGTCCGGTGTCAGGATCGATTCTGGGTGGAACTGGACGCCGAGCACCGGGTGCGTGTCGTGCCGTGCTGCCATGACCACCGAGCCGCACCAGGCGATCGGGCGCATCGGCGCGCGCAGCGTGCGCCCCGCGAGCGAGTGATAGCGACCAACGGTGAACGGCGAGGTGATCCCAGCGAAGATCGGGTCACCGTCGTGCTTCACCTGCGAGGCACGTCCGTGGATGACTTCGCCCGCCGGGCCGACCTCGCCGGCGTACGCCTCGACGATCGCCTGATGGCCGAGGCAGACGCCAAAGACGGGGATGCGGGCGCCGACCTCTCTGACCAGCGCAACGCAGTGACCTGCATCGGACGGCGCTCCCGGACCGGGGCTCAGCACGAGGAGACCCGCACCGCCGTCTCGGCCGGCCCGAGCGGCGAGCCGTGCAGGATCCGTCGTGTTGCGCCACACCTCGACGTCGCACCCTCGACGTGCAAACTCGTCCACCAGGTTGAATGTGAACGAGTCGAAGTTGTCGACGATGACGACGGCGGGCCGGTCGGTCATGGCACGGCCTCGGCGAGCAAGCGCTCATTGGTCCGCGCGATCGCGCGTAGCACCGAGGCTGCCTTGTGACGCGTTTCCTGTGCTTCGCGCACGGGATCGGAAGCCATGACGATTCCTGCTCCCGCACGGACATGGGCGACACCGTCGCGGACGTACGCGGCGCGAATGACGATCGCCGTGTCCATCTCCCCTTCGCCGGTGAGATAGCCGACGGCTCCACCGTAGGGTCCCCGGCGCCCTGGCTCGACACCGCGCAGCAGCTGTGCGGCCCTGATCTTCGGAGCACCGACGAGCGTGCCCATGTTCAGCGATGCCGCGTACGCGTGCAGCGCGTCGAGGTCAGGGGCGAGCGCACCGGTCACCTCCGAGACGAGGTGCATCACGTGGGAGTACCGATCCACCGAGAGCATGCGACTCACTCGGCGAGTGCCTGGCTTCGATACCCGTGCGACGTCATTACGCGCGAGGTCTACCAGCATCATGTGCTCGGCCAGCTCCTTCGCATCGGTCCGCAGCGCCGCTTCGAGCCGGGCATCGTGATCGAGATCGAGCGCACCGGCGGGTCCGCGTCCCCGGGGAGCCGTACCCGCGATCGGACGGATGGTCACCTCGCGGGGCTCTCCCCGGACCCGGACCGCCGTCTCCGGCGACGCACCGAACAGCGTGTGGTCCGACGATCGGATGTAGAACATGTACGGACTGGGATTGAGATCACGCAGTTCCCCGTAGGCTGCAAACGGATCGGGGCACGGCGCCGAGAACCGTCGCGACGGAACGATCTGGAAGACGTCGCCCAGCTCGACGTGCTTCTTGAGGCGTCGCACCACGTCGGCATACGCCGCATCGTCGATATCGACCTCCGACACCGGCAGGGGGACGGCCTCCCCGCACGGCCGACG
>JBDHDN010000584.1:0-2449 GCA_039591485.1 Gemmatimonadota bacterium | reverse complement strand
GCAGGTGATCATGCGGATCGTGACGGAGGAGGCGGCCCCGGTCACGAAGCTCCGCAAGTCGGTCCCGGCGCATGTGGCCGCGGTGCTGGCGCAGGGGCTGGCGAAGCTGCCGGCGGATCGGTTCGACTCGGCGAAGGCGTTTGCCGAGGCCCTCGGCAACCCCGCCTTTACCGCGGGCACGGCCGCCACGACCGCGGCCCCATCGTCCTACCGTCGGACGGCGCCTACGGCAGTACTTGCCGCGATCACGGTGCTCGCCATCGCGGTCGCCGCCTGGGGCCTGCTCCGTCCGGGAGGGGGGGAGACCCGTCAGCGTGTGGTCGAGTTTACGCTCGAGCCGCCGGATCCGTCGATGTCGGTCAATTGGGTGGAGGTCTCCCCGGACGGCCGCCGCGTCGTGGGAGAGATCGCGACGGGCAGCGGAACGGCGCTGTACCAGCGTGCGCTCGACGATCGCAACTGGCGTCTGATCCCGGGGACGGAAGGCGGCGCCTTTCCATTCATCTCGCCGGATGGCCTGTGGGTGGGCTTCGAAAGCCGTGTGGACCGGTCTCTCAAGCGCGCTCCCATCGACGGCGGGACACCCCAGACGATCGTGTCGGGCACCGGCAACTTCTTCGGAGCGAGTTGGGGTCGTGACAACACCGTGGTGTTCAGCATGGGTGAGCCCGAGTCGGTACCCTGGTCAGCACTCTTCCGGGTGTCGGCCGATGGCGGACTGCCGGAGCGGCTGACCGCGCCGGACTCCGGGGAGGTGGCGCACCTGCTTCCCTACTCAGCCGGGGGGGACATCGTCCTCTTCGCGATCGTCACGAGCGACAATCGCCCGACCCTTGCGGCCCTCTCCGTGGCATCGGGCCGGATCGCACGGCTCGGCCCGGGACTGTCGCCGGCGAGCGCGGGGGACGATCGGTTGACCTATGTCACCCCCGGCGGGATCCTGATGGCACAGGGGTTTGACCCGGGTGCCATGCGGCTCGAGGGCCCTCCGCGACGCCTCGCCGAGGGGGCAGCAATCGCATACGGGTTCGTTGGCGACTATTCCATCTCACGCGATGGGGTCCTTGCCTACCGAGCGGAGTCGGCGATTGGCCAGCAGCTCATGCTGGTCGACCGCGCCGGGAGGCTGCAAACCCTCCTGTCGGGCCCGCGGTTCTCGCATCCTCGGTTCTCGCCCTCGGGCGATCGCATCGCGTACATCCTGAGCAACGAGAACGATGTCGGGGACCTGTGGGTGTACTCCTTGCGGGACGGGACCGCGCAGAAGCTGACGGCCGACATCGAGGTCGCCGATCCGGCCTGGATGCACGACGGCCGCGCGATCGGGTACTCGGCGCGCATCGGTAACGCCCGCGCCGCGCTCTACGCGATAGCGGCGGACGGAACGGGATCGGCCGAGTTGCTGCTGGCCGGCGACGGCGATCTCTGGCAAGTGGACTTCGCGCCCGGTGATCGCGAGATCGTCTTCCGCGAGCCCGATGACGTGTTCCGCGCGGCGATCGGGTCCGACCCGCCGTTCGAGCCGCTGCTCGATGCGGCTGCGCGCGAAGAACACGCCACCGTCTCGAACGACGGTCGCTGGCTCGCGTACGTATCGAACGAGACCGGCGTGTACGAGGTGTATGTGCGGTCGTATCCGAACATGGGACCGCGCACGATCGTCTCCGTCGGCGGAGGCGCGGCGCCGGTATGGTCGGCCGACGGGACGGAGCTCCTGTATTGGGGAAGGAACGCGGTGATTGCGGCCTCCGTTCGCGTCGACGGGGATCGGTTGGCGGTCGTCGAGCGCACCGAACTGTTTCGTACCGGGTCCTTCCGACAGGAAGTAGAAGCAAATCGCAACTATGACGTGCATCCAAGCGGGCAGGAGTTCGTGATGGTCGGTGGCGAGGTGGCGCGGATTGTCGTGCGGGTGGGAGCGTTCGAGGACACGGACGCACGATGAGACGACCGGGTGGTGAGACGGAAGCTACGAAAGCGTTGCACGTGGTGCGGTGCCGGACGCTGCACCGTGCACCTTACATCCGAGTGAATGACTGAGCTCACTGGACGACTGACGACGGCCCTCGCCGCGCGTTACCGGATCGAGCATGCGCTCGGCGCGGGGGGCATGGCGACGGTGTATCTGGCGGCGGATCTGCGGCACGACCGCAAGGTGGCGCTCAAGGTGCTCAAGCCGGAGCTGGCCGCCGTTCTGGGCGCCGACCGGTTCATCCAGGAGATCAAGACGACGGCGAGTCTGCAGCACCCGCACATCCTGCCGCTGTTCGACTCGGGGGAGGCGGACGGGTTCCTGTTCTACGTGATGCCGTACATCGACGGCGAGACGCTGCGCGACCGCCTGGACCGCGAGGCGCAACTCGGGATCGACGAGGCGGTGCGGATCACGTGCGAGGTGGCCGACGCGCTGGACTACGCGCACCGGCACGGGGTGATCCACCGGGACATC
>JBDHDN010000583.1:0-2463 GCA_039591485.1 Gemmatimonadota bacterium | reverse complement strand
GGTCCTGGGGTGCATCGACTTCACCGGCGTGAGTGACCGACACGAGCCAGTACCCTCGTGGCATGGCGGTAGCCATCGCGCGCGGTCTGCGGCCGCCGATCGTCTACAAGACAAGCGAGACGACGTGCGTCTCGCGCGCTCGCCTCAATGAAGCAGCGAGCTGGTCGCGACGCGAGGAGGCGTGCGCGTCACCGGGGCAGTTCGTCCAGATACTGGCGGACCAGTGCCCACGGCTGCGCCCTGGCCATCAGATCGTTGTGATCGGTACCGGGAATGATGTGCGCTTTCGTGCGAGTCGAAAGCTCGCGGACGAACGCATCGGTCAACCGTCGCGGAATCACCGAGTCGTTCTCGGCCGCGATGACCAGCGTGTCGACCTCGATACGACGCGCGTCGGGCACGGTATCGAAGGGGTGTCTCAGCAGCGGCCTGACGGGGAGCCACGGAAGGTGGTACGAAGCGACGTCGCGGATGCTGGTGAAGGGACTGATCAGGATGATGCCGTCGACGTCGCGGCGTGTCGCCACGTGCAGCGCCATCGCACTGCCCAGGCTGCGGCCGACGAGCACCATCCTGCTCTCGGGATGCTGCGCTCGGATCCAATCGAAGTGGGCCAGCGCATCGGCACGCAGCGCGGGCTCGCTCGGCGAGCCGTCACTAGCGCCGTAGCCGCGATAGTCGATGAGGTATGCGGTGACCGACGCTAGACGCAGCATGGCGAGTGCGTTGTAGACGACGGGCTCGGCGTTGCCGCCGAAATAGAGCAGGAACGTGTCCCCTTCCTGCGCAAGCACTCTCACGCCGCGTAGATGGAGCCCGTTCACGACGTTCTCCACTGGCTGGATCCGCGGATCCGAGGGCGGCGTGACGGATCCTGCACCGATGAACAGCAGCCGGTCCTGCTGCAGGTAGTAGAGGAGACAGCTGGCGGCATAGGCGCTCACGGCGATCAGGCACATCACAGCGAGCAACTTCATCGGGAGAGGATAGGCAGAATTGGCCTGCCGCTCCTGTGGCCCAGGTTCGAGCCGGCTCTCACGGCAGTGCAGGCGCCCGGTCGATTCCGGGTAGCTTCTTGGGATGGCGGTTCCCTGTCCTGGCTGCGGGCGCGAGTACGACGTCACGCTGTTCGAGTTCGGGCGCACGATCTGGTGCACCTGCGGCAGCCGCGTGGGGCTGGGGCCGCGCGTGCGCCGGCGGGGAGGCGGCGCACGCCGCTTCATCGCGGATGCCATGCTCGGGAGTCTGGCGCGCTGGCTGCGGCTGCTCGGCTTCGACTGTGCCTGGGAGCCCGACATCGCCGACGCGCGGCTTGTGCGCCGGGCCCTCGATGAGGGCCGGGTCGTGCTGTCCCGCGACCGTAGACTTCCGGAAGAGTGGCGCATCGCCGGCATTCACCTCGTGGCCGCCGAGAAGGTGCGCGACCAGCTCGCCGAGGTAGTGCGCGCATTCGGTCTGGCGCCCGAGATTCGTCTCCTCTCTCGCTGCAGCCGCTGCAACACTCCGCTCGTCCGTGCAACCGCGGACGAGGTGACCGGCCGGGTCCACGCGCGCGTCCTCGAGCGCCATCAGCTCTTCTCGGCCTGCCCTCAGTGCAGCCGCGTCTACTGGGAAGGCACCCATAGCGAGCGCATCCGGCGCTTCGTCGACACGCTACTCGCACGCGAGACGGGATAGGATCGCTCGCCCGCCTGCCCGCCGCGAAGCTGTCAAGCATTCGTGGAATCTTCAGGCCCTGAGCGCTCGGAGCTCCCGACCCGGGGAAGCACTGGGGCATTAGCAGGCCGATTTCGCGCGAACCTCCGCGAACCGCAACGAACGCCTACGAACTTCAGGAACTCGCAAGTCTTTTTGTTGCCGGTCTGAACCGAACCTTTGCGAACCTTGACGAACGCTAACGAACTCTAGATCCGAACCGGTTGGCGGTTCGATCCCGCTCGGCTCCACCATGGGGATTCGCGCGCAGGGGCGGAGAGTTGGCGCATGTTCTGCGCCCCGCCTCCAGGCGCTGGGGTCGCACTGTGGTCACGCCAGACCCTCTCGTGGAACGCGGTTCGCTCATTCGGTGGCTTCGGCCTCGCGGAAGGAACACGCGCCATCAGGGGCGTCGCGCGTTCGCTCACTCGGCGGCTTCGCCCTCGCGGATCAGGCTGTCCACGTAGTTGCGAAAGGCTTCATCGAAAGTGTTCCGCCACTCCCGCCACCACTCGCGCATTCCCTGCTGTCTCGTCGACCAGAGCATTCCCCGGTGGCGAAACTCCCAAAGGGCCGGCAAAAGGGCCCCTGCCTGCCACAGGTGATAGATCGTGCACGCCGCGCCGAAGTTCTGCATCGCGATGGCGTCGAAGCGATATCGATCCGCATCCGAGAGAGCGCTGAGGTCGATCAGGCCCTCCCTGTAGATCCGTGCCAGCTCGGGATCCTCCGCCAGCGAGGTCGTGAGGGACGCAACCGAGCCGCTTG
>JBDHDN010000582.1:0-2469 GCA_039591485.1 Gemmatimonadota bacterium | reverse complement strand
CGTCTGCGTCGCTTCCGGATCGGTCGCCACGGCGAACAACGTCTCCGGGTGGTCCGGCACCGAGTACACGGTTCTCCTCCGCCGTCGGTCGACCGGCGACACGTCAGCGAAGTGATCGTGCACGAGATCCTGGATCCGGTCAGCGTCGAAGTCACCGACGGCGACGACCGCCATCAGATCGGGCCGGTACCACTCGCGGTAGAACCGCTCCACCGCGTCGTAGCCAAAGCTCTCGAGTGACGCACGCGTCCCGATCGGGAGCCGCTCGGCGTAACGCGAGCCGTGGAAGATCACGGGCAACTGCCGGTCACGCATCCTCGCGGAGGCCCCACGTCCCAGCCGCCACTCCTCCAGCACGACACCGCGCTCAAGCTCCACTTCTTCCGGGTCGAGCAGCAGAGCGGTCGCCCAATCCCTGAGCACCTGGAAGCCCGTGGCGAGCACCTCGGCCGAGTCCGTCGGCACGGTGAGCATGTACACGGTCTCGTCGAAGCTCGTGTACGCGTTGACCTCGGGGCCGAACCGCATTCCGATACGCTCGAAGTAGTCGATCAGGGCCTGCTTGGGGAAGTTCGCGGTCCCGTTGAACGCCATGTGCTCCACGAAATGGGCGACGCCTAGCTGATCGTCGTCCTCGAGGACGGAGCCGGCGTTCACAGCAAGCCGCAACTCCGCCCGCGCCTGTGGACGCGCGTTCTCCCGGATGTAGTAGCGAATCCCGTTGGCGAGCGTTCCGATCCTTACCAGCGAGTCGACGGGTAGCCCCTGATCGGGCGGTGAGACCGGTAGAAGATCCTGCGTGACTCCCGATGCGGGCAGGCCAGCAACCAGCCCGACCACAACTGCACACATCGCGCGCATGGTCCGAATCGGCTCCACCCTCAGCTGCGGATATCGAACATGTAGCTATTGAGATACTGAATCGTCTCCGCTTGCTCCTCCGTCTGATGTGCCAGCAGATCGCCGCTGGTCACGATGCCACAGAGCCCATCCACATCGGCCACGGGAATGTGCCGGACGCGCTTCTCCGTGACGAGTGCACGGACCTCGTCGAGCGGGGCCTCGGGCCGGCACGTAGTGACGGGGCTCGTCATCACGTCCCGGATTGGCGTCTTCGCGGGATCGAGCCGTTCCGCCACGACCCGGCGCAGAATGTCGCGCTCGGTGAAGATCCCGATGATCTCGTCGTCTTCGACCACGACGACACCGCCGATGCGCAGCTGGTTCATCAGCTTGGCGGCGGTCAGGACCGAATCGTCCGGCACGATGGTGACGACGCTGCTGCCTTTGCGATCGAGAATGTCCTTCACGGTGGCCATGGGAGGAGCTCCTTGATGGGTAGCCACTGGATTCTAGGCATGCACTGGCCTGTTGCGCCAGAGCCGCACCCGATTGGAGGATCGAGCATGCTATCATAAGTAGCTGTCGGATCGTGAGTTGTCAGGCTCCTTCCGCGTTCGGCCTGTGCCACTGTCGCAGGTGTTACAGCGTCGCCACAGGTAGGACCCACGCGACCGACAGCCTCTTATCCGCCGCCCCGATCAGGATTACATTTCGCGGGTATGAAGGCAACGAGATGAGACGGCAACCGATCCTTCGGGGCGCCCTCGCAGTTGTGATGGCCACCGCGCTCGTGGTGCCGGTGGTCGAGACGATCGGCTGCGGCAGCGATGCGTGCTGTGCGGCCATGGCGGCGTCGCACGCGCACCATCCGGGATCGGACGCGGTGACGCCCAGCGACACCCCTGCCGGATGCACGATGATGGCGGCGTGTGTGCTCACTGCACCGGCCGCCGTGCCGCTGCCGCCGCCCGCCCTCCGCCCCGCGGGCGGCGGCGCAGAGCCCGAGATTCTGTTCTCGGCCACGTTCAGGTCCTTCGTGGCACCCCCCAACGCGCCACCTCCTCGAGCCTGACCCCACCTGTCCCTCGTGTGTCCGTGAGCCGCGCATCCATCGCGGCTGACGGTCAGCGCCATTGATCTGCAGCCAGACCTGCAGGAAGGACGTCATGCACAAGGTGAATGCCCCGGAGCCGAGGAGGCACCCGGGACCGTCTGTCCGTCGTTCGGCAACCGTGACCGCCCTGGGCATACTGTCTCTGTGGTCGGCTGGCCTCGCGGGCGCTGAAGAGCCGGACACCCTTCGGGTGGACGAGGCCGTGGCCGTCGCGCTCGGGCAGAACCCGCGCCTCCAAGCGTCGAGGCTGATGGCCGACGCCGCAGCGGAGCGCGTAGGTCCTGCGGGCGCCTGGTCCGACCCGACGCTCTCGTTCGGACTCATGAACCGTCCGCTGGACGGTTTTGGGACCGACGAGCCGATGACCATGAACAGCATCCAGCTGAGCCAGCGCATCCCATGGCCAGGCAAGCTGGGCTTCGCCCGTGAACGGGCCGAGTTGCTCGCAGAAGCGCAGGCACTAGAGGCACTGGAAATGGAAGGGCAGCTGGTTGCCCGAGTGAAGAGCGTGT
>JBDHDN010000581.1:0-2471 GCA_039591485.1 Gemmatimonadota bacterium | reverse complement strand
ACCGTCCCTGGGATCCAGACCTCCGGTCGGTACGGGCTGAGACGTCGGCTCGGGCCGAAAGCGCGTCGAGCGATAGAGCTTGAGCGCACTCCACGGCGCGAGTCCCTCCTCGTCCTTCAACTCCGGGAACCGCTCCGGATCAGCGGCCACCTCATAGACGTCGTGCGCGATCCTCCCAGCCATCTGATGCTGTCCATGTCCGTCGCGGGAGGTGCCAGAGAATACCGATACGATGACGTGGGGCCGGAACCGACGCACGACCCGGACGGCGTCTTTGAGGATCGAGTCATACGGCCAGCGCTCCAGGGTTTCCTCGAGCGAGCGGGTGTACCCGAAATCGTAGGCACGCGTGACGAACTGCCTCGCTCCGTCCGTGCGGCGGGCCGCCTCGAGCTCACGGGAGCGCAGCAGGCCAAGTTCCACGCCCAGCTCGGAGCCGAGCAGGTTTTGGCCGCCGTCCCCCCGGGTGAGCGAGAGGTAGGCTGCATCCGCGCCTGACCCTCGTACCGCGCGAGCGAGCAACTCCGTGTCCTCGTCGTCCGGGTGGGCCCCAACGACCAGGAGGCGCCGTGACTCGGTCAGTCGTTGCAGTACGAGGTCCAACTCGGCTGCCCCTCCGGTCGCCGGGGGCGTGAGCTGAGCCTCGGCCGGCGCGCCGGTCGCGACCGTGACGAGCAGCAGCGCGAGAACGGGATTACGACACTTCGCGGGCGATGACGATGCTCCGGAGGCGCTCGGCACTCGGATCCTGCGGGTCACCGAACGGCCGCGGGTGACCGGACGGATCGAGGAGCACGGAAGGACAGGCGAATTCGATGCGTCTCGCAAGGAGCAACTCCTGCACGGATTGGGTGCTGACGGCCGCGGCCACGAGCATGCCCTCGGGCTCGTGCGCCCGAAGGGCCTCCACCGCAGCAAGGGTCTTCCACGGCGACGTCATCTGCCCCTCCACCACCACGACGTACATCCCACCGGCCGACCGCATCGGACGGTGCCCGCGGAACAACAGGCGCTCCCCCTTGACGGCACGTCGCGCGCGCTCAATCGCCGTGTCGAGGGCCTGCATGATACCGAACCGTGGCTGGAACGCGGGATCCAGCACTGCGTCGGCGTCTTCGGCCACCGCCCCGATGATCCCAAGACCATCCATACGTATCTGGGCAGCCACGATCACGTCGAAGTGGCACTGCATCGCCTTCGCGACGTGGGCGGCCACCTCGACTCCCCCCGGTGTCAGTCCGACCACCAGCACCGGCGGGCGGACGCGCTGGTACACCCGCCGGCCCAAGAGCGCGCCGGCGGCGGCGCGCGAAGGATAGAGGGCGGACGTGGACGTGGTCATGACCCCAGCGAATATACGTCACCACCCCCGCCGCGCGGGATGCGGGGCGGCAGCGCTACGATCCCGGCTCGCCCCGGAGCAGGAAACGCGCGAGCCAGGCGTGAACCTCCCCCCACCACATCAACTGGTTCTGCGGCTTGCCGATCCAGTGCCCCTCGTCCGGGAAGTATAAGAGACGGGCCGGCACGTCCTGACGCCTCAATGCCGTGAACATCTGCAGCCCCTCCGTGTCGGGCACGCGATAATCACGCGCTCCGTGGATCACCAGCGTGGGCGTGGAGAAGTTCTGCGCGAACCGGTGCGGCGACCACTGCTGATAGTAGGTGCGATTCTCCCAGGGCGGCCCGCCGAACTCCCACTCCGGGAACCACAACTCCTCAGTGGCACCGTAGAACGCTTCCAGGTTGAAGATCCCGGCGTGGGAGACGAGCGCATCGAACCGGTTCGAGTTGCCGTTGATCCAGTTCACCATGTACCCACCGTACGAGCCGCCCACCGCCGCGATGCGGGACGAGTCCGTGAACGGGAACCGGGTCGCGTGCTCCACACCGGACATGATGTCGATGAAGACGCGCCCGCCCCAGTCTCGCGAGATCTCATCCGTGAACCGCTGTCCGAACCCAGTCGAGCCGCGGGGATTGAGGAGTACCGCCACGTACCCGCCCGCCGCAAACATCTGAGCGTTCCAGCGCGGGTGGAACGCGTCGAGCCATGCCCCCTGCGGCCCGCCGTGGATCATGACGACCAGCGGATACTGGCGGCCCCGACGATACTGCGGGGGCCGAACCAGCATGCCGTGGACCGAGTGCCCGTCGGCACCTACCCAGCTGATCTCCTCGGCGGCGTGAAACGTGACACTGTCCAGCAGCGCCGCATTGACCGCGGTGAGCGGCGTCGGCGTGCCACCATCGACCATGTTCCAGACATATACCTGCCCGGGACGGTCGATCGCATCGTTCACGAACACGGCCGCAGCACCACGGAGATCGAGCGAGAGCTGCGTCGTGTTTCCCCACGCCAGTCGCTGCTCGACCTGACCCGACAGGGTGGCGCGGTAGACCGCGTTCCGGTGACGGTCCTGGGCCGTGAACACGAAGCCGCGACCGTCCGGCTGCCACGCGACCGACCC
>JBDHDN010000580.1:0-2472 GCA_039591485.1 Gemmatimonadota bacterium | reverse complement strand
TCGCTTGCGCGACGTTCGCGTCCACGTCCCAGGTGCAGGCCATCTGCGTGGCCGCAACGGTGACTTCTCTCATGCCCGGGGCTCCTGCTGCGTGATGCAGTGTATGCATCCCTCCGACCGGACGATGTCGATGCCGGGTACCGGTACGACGACGCGATCCGGGAAGGCCCTTCCGAGCGCCTCGATGGCGGGGCGGTCCGCCGGATCGTCGAATACGGGGAGCACGACCCCGCCGTTCGCAACATAGAAGTTGATGTACGAAGCACAGACGCGAACGCCCTGGAACTCCTTCCAGCCTGGCTGGCAGATCTCGATGATTTCGAGTGGCCGTCCCCTGGCGTCCTTCGCGCGCTTGAGTCGCTCCAGGTTCTCCCGCAGCGGCGCATGGTGGCTGTCCGCCGGATCCTCGGCGACGAGCGCCGCCACGACGCCCGGCTGGACGAAGCATGCGAGGTTGTCCACGTGGCCGTCGGTCGAGTCGACGTCGAGCGCCTTGTCGAGCCAGATCACCCTCTCCACACCGAGGTGTGCGCGAAACACCTCCTCGGCGTCCGGCCTGGTGAGGCCGGGGTTCCGGTTCGGGTTCAGCACGACGTTCTCCGTGGTGAGAAGCGTGCCCTGGCCATCGGTGTGGACCGCACCGCCTTCGAGGATGATGGGGGCCTCGAAGCGTCGCCCACCCGAATGCTCGAGCATGCGTCGAGCGAGCACCTTGTCGTTCTCGTAGTCGGGGTCGATCTCTCCATAGTTGTTGAACGGCCAATCGACGCCACCGAGGCCACCACGCCCGTCGACCAGATAGGTTGGGCCGGTATCCCGGGTCCACGAATCGTCGATCTCGAGGTCCAGAAGCGCGACCGCGTCACCACACCGCAGCTGTGCGTCCGCGACGTGCTCCGGATTCGCGATCATCGTCAGCGGCTCGAAGCGCGCGATTGCGCGCGCGACCTCCGCATAGGCGTTGCGGGCGGCCGACAGGTCGGGAAAGGTTGCCTCGCTGCATGGCCAGGCCATCCAGCAACGAGTGTGAGGGGCCCATTCCGGGGGCATCCGGTAGCCGTCGTCGATCGGGTAGCCCATCAGGAAACCCTACCACGCGGGCTCGAGTCGGCGGGCTGCTCATTTTCCGAAGCGTTGCCGGCGAAGGAAGCCCTCCGCTAGCGTTGCCTCGATGGAGAGCTGTCGGCGCTACGTGTCGGTGATCCTCCTCTTGGGCCTGGCGAGTTCCGGCCCTGCCAATGGCTCGCTGGCGACTGAGGCAGCCGCGCGGCCTTTCTTCGCATCTGACGTGGTGCTCGTGATCGACAACTCCACACTCGCCCTGGTCGCCTCGGGAATCGACGTAGACGGAGACGGCGTCGTCGGACGCAATCGGAGCGAGGTGACCGATAGAACCGGCATTCCGACGCCCGCTCAGTTCTGGACGACCGACTCCGGAGACACGGTCCACGCCCTGCAGCTCCGGGTGGCGCGGGCCCTCGTACCGCGGCTCGCGGAGCGCCAGAACAATCTGGGACTGACGTCGTTCACCCTCCGCGCGCCCCGGAAGGGCATCAGCACGTCCCGGCACATCGACCAGCCGGAGGTACTCGTACCGGTGGGCGCACCCGATGCGGTGCTGGCGGCGCTCGCCGACTTCCCCCCGGCCCACGAGCGAAGGCGCAGCGACCTCAGTCGCCTCCTCGAGCGCGGTGCACAGCTCCTGGACCAGGCGGCCGCGAACGGCGAGCGAGTCCGACCGCGGGCGATCCTGTTGCTCTACGTCGGCGAATCCTCGGCTCCCGACGGTATCCACTGGTCATCGCGCCGGGCACTGGAGCGGGCAGACGAGCTCGGAGAGCGAGGCATCGCCGTGTGGGCCATTCCGTTTCGGCCCGGAGAACTCGGCTACCTGGACGAGTTGACCCGCCGCAGCGGCGGGCGAGTCATCCCTCTCGACCAGCTCGACGCGCAGTTCGGCGCGCGCTGATGATGAGGATCTGCCAACGATTCCTGCCGTTGATCCTGCTCCTCCTCGGTTTCGCGACGCCCGGGCGCGCGGAAAATCCGCCCACGACCCAGCCCGGAGAGCCCGCGAATCGGGAACACCTCGCAATCGAGCTCGACCGCCCGGTGTCGGGCCAGCAGATCCGCGGGCCGACTCCCCGGGTCCAGTTGAGCGGTCGCGCGGGTAGGCTGCCCTTCTTCGCGTCCGACGTGGTGATCCTGATCGACCACTCCACCCTCGCCGTGCTCGCGTCGGGAATCGACGTGGACGAAGATGGCGTCGTCGGGCGCAATCGGAGCTCGGTGAGGCAGTGGGACCCCCTTGCACCGCCGGCGCCGCTCTGGACCACCGACGCAGGGGACACGAACCAGGCGTTGCAGCTGCGGATCGCACGGGCCCTCATGCCGAGGCTCGTCGCCCGGCAGAATCGCGTGGGTCTGGCATCGTTGACGTATCGCGCCTGGATGAGCGGCCCGAGCATCGTC
>JBDHDN010000579.1:0-2479 GCA_039591485.1 Gemmatimonadota bacterium | reverse complement strand
GACGACGCCGATCCGCGTGCGTGACTTCGGCTTCACCTACAGCCTGCGGGGGCTCGCCGTGCGGTTGCGGGCAACGGCCATCGCCGTTGCCGCGCTCGCCGTCGCGGTCAGCATGCTCACCGGCATCACCGTCATGGTCTCGAGCTTTCGGCAGACGCTCACCGTGTGGGTCGAGAGCACGCTGCTCGCCGATGTGTACGTCACGACCGAGTCGTGGGCACGATCCACTGGTCCGGCGCCACTCGACACGACGTTCCTCCCAGCCGTGCGCGCGATGCCGGGCATCGCGGGCATCGATCTGGTCCGTACGTTCACCGCCATCCTCGACGACCGCCGAGTGGGTATCGGCGGCGTGGACTTTGGGGCCGGGCTTCCCGAAACACGCTACCCCTTCCTCGAAACCGACGGGCCCGACCCGATCGGACGGGTCCACGAGCGCGGCGCCGTGATCATCAGCGAGCCGCTCGCGCGCAAGGAGAACCGCTGGAGCGGTGACTCGCTCACGATCACGGGGAGCCGCGGCCCGGTGACCTTGCCGATCGCCGGGGTCTACTACGACTACGCCACCGAGGCGGGCTACGTCACGATGGATCTCATGACCATGGATGCCGTCTACGGTCCCGGACCACTGAGCAACGTCGCCGTCTACCTGACGGACGGTGCCGATGCGGAGCGCACGCTGGATGCGGTCCGGGCGCTCGTGGCGGGACAGCCGATCGATGTGCGCAGCAACCGTGGTCTCAAGAGGGAGGTCTACCGGATCTTCGAGGAGACGTTTGCCATTACCCGCATTCTTCAGGCGATGGGGCTGCTGATCGCGGCATGTGGCATCACGCTCACGTTGCTGGTCATTGCTCGCGAGCGCGTGTCGGAGTTGGCGCTGTATCGTGCCCTCGGGGCTCTCCGTGGACAGATCTTCACGCTGTTCCTCGGCAAGGGACTGTCGATGGCGGCACTCGCACTCGTGCTCGGCACGGTCGCCGGCTCGTTGCTCGCCGTGATACTGATCTTCGTGATCAATCGCTCCTACTTCGGTTGGACAATCCAGGCTCACTGGCGGTGGGGCACACTGCTGTGGCAAGACGTCGCAATCGTCGCGGCAGCAGCGGCCGCATCGGTGTACCCCGCCCTGAGAGCGGCACGGGCCCCCGCGAGTGAGTTGAGCCGGGAGGATCTATGAGCACCCTCGACCGCCTGATCCTCCTCGCAGCCGTGACCTCGATGCTGCCGGGGGCTGCACCCGCCCAGGAGCGCTGGCGTCCAGCCAAGCCCGACTACGCGTGGTCCTTTCCACGGGACCACTACGAACATCCCGACTATCGCACGGAGTGGTGGTACGTCACGGGAATCGTCGCGGACACGAGCGATCCGGATCGACGGTTCGGCTATCAGTTCACGTTCTTCCGCGTCGGGCTCCTACCGGAGCCGCTGGGCTACGAATCGACCTGGGCTACCCGGTCATTGATCATGGGGCACGCCAGCATTGCCGACCTGTCCACCGGGCGCCACGTCTTCAGCGAGATTCTGTTCCGGCCGAACGGACTGCTTGGGGCATTCGGCACGCCGGGTGACTCGCTCATCGCCTGGAGCCGGGCGCCGTACGGTACCGACGGGCACTGGACGCTCCAGTGGAACGGCGAGGCGTTCGATCTTGCTATGCGCGATGACGCCCAGGATGTGGCCTTTTCTCTGACGACGGCACCTGCAAAGCCGATGGTGTTCCAGGGTCCGAACGGGTACTCACGCAAGGGCAAAGGTCCGACCGCGGCCAGCCTGTACTACAGCTTCACCCGTCTCGTGACGTCCGGGGGGGTCACAATCGGCGGCGATACGCTCCACGTCGCCGGCGAGAGTTGGATGGATAAGGAGTTCGGCTCCAACCAGCTCGCCGAGGATCAAGTTGGCTGGGACTGGTTCAGCCTTCGGTTGGACGACGGTCGTGAACTGATGCTCTACATACTGCGCAGCGAGGAGGGCGCGGACTACGCGCGGGGCACGATGATCTCACCCGACGGAGAGGCCACGTACCTCGAGAACGCCGTGTGGACGCTGACGGTCCGAGATCGCTGGCGAAGTGACCGAACGGATGCGGAGTACCCGATGGGGTGGAACCTCACGGTTCCCGGGCTCGACCTGGACGCGACGGTCACCCCGCTGCTCGAGTCGCAGGAGAATGTTTCCGAGCTGGTTCCAGGGTTGTTCTACTGGGAAGGGACTGTCGAGGTGCGCGACCGTGAAGGCCGGCGGATCGGCGAGGGGTACGTGGAGCTGACCGGCTACGGGACACGGCGCGTTCCGGCAATCTAGGGGGGAGGGATACGCGGTCGGGCGGACGCACAGCTGGTCGGACGGGCGGGCGGATACCCGTGTCGGCTGGTCCGTTGTGCGTTGCACGAGGCATGAGCCACAATGGGCGCTCTACTCGGCATCGCGTCGTCTTAGCCTTTCCTACAACTCCGCTCAATCGGCGATCTGCAGT
>JBDHDN010000578.1:0-4262 GCA_039591485.1 Gemmatimonadota bacterium | reverse complement strand
TCAGGCGCCGCAGCGTCTCGGTTTCGAGGTCGTACACGAAGAGATCGGAGAGGCCCCCGACGATGGCCGAGAACGCGACTGCGCGGCCGTCCGGCGACCAGGTCGGGCTGAAAATCTCGCCCAGGTCGTCGAATTGTGCTTCCTGAATGCGCCGCCCGGACTCGACGTCGATGATCGTCAGCACGGGTCGGCCCTTGGAGATGCCGCCCAGTGCAAAGCGCCGGCCGTCCGCATCCCACGCACCCGCGGAGTTGATGAACTGGATACTCTCGAAGTGCGGGTCGACGTCAGTCTTGGTGATCTTGCGGACGACCTCGCCGGTTTCGACGTCGGCCAGGAACATGTCGATCGAGAAAAGATCGCGCTCCGAGAGGAATACCAGGTACTTCCCATCGGGCGAGAGGGCCGGCGCCAGGTTGATCCGCCCGCCGCTGATGTCCGGGGTCATGAGCGGTCGCCCATAGTCGATCGGGCGGCTGGTCTGCTCGAATAGCGGATTGTATGTCTCCTGAAGCGCGCGATGCCACCCGGCCACCGCCGAGTCAGGCGGCACACCGATGACGCGCGTAAACGCCATGGCTGGGCTGCTGGACGTCCGCGCGGCCTTGAGAATCCTTCCGACCGCATCGTCGCCGTAGGTGCCGGCGACGAAGGCCCACAAAGAGTGGCCGTACCGGTAGGGAAAGAACCGCGGGTCGGCCAGCTTCTGGGCATCCGGCAGTTGCGTCTGCACGGCATCCCGCATCCACATCGCCGTGTTCGGGTCGCGGGGGCCTACCGACAGGTACTCCGCCATGCCCTCCACGAACCACAGGGGGAACCGCATGACCGTCGGCACTCCGGCGAGCGCGATGCCACCCCCTTCGCCGGTAATGTCGAACTGGAAGGCGTGTACCAGTTCGTGGCCCAGCACGTGATCCGTCTCGGCGAGGGGACCGCTGAACGGCAGGACCATGCGCCGTTTGAGGATTTCAGTGACGCCGCCGGTGGACTCGCCGATGTCGCCCTGGAGGGTGTTGGTTTGGCGGAAATGCGGCCCGCTCGCATACATGATGAGCGGCTGGCGGGAGCTCAGGTCGTGGTTCAGGAGGCGAGACAGCCGAGCATACCACCGCTCCGCCATGAGGACCAGATACTCGATGGCGACGTCCTCTTCAGGGTAGTGGTAAATGTCGAAGTGTTCGGTTCTCAGAACCTCGAAATCGAAGTCCTGATACTGCACTTTGTTCTGACCGAAGTACTGCGCCCGGGCCGAACTCGCGGCCGGGCCGAGCACCGCGCCCACGAACACGAGCGTCGCGATTGTCCGAATGCCCCGCATGGCCCTCCGCTGCCTCCAATCGACTGGTTGCTGCACTCCGTGTAGGACCACGAAGCCGCGTGATTTGTTCCGGATTCCCGTCAGGGGTCCTGTGCGGCCAGCGCTCCTGGGCCAATCCCTAAGCAAAGTACCCCAACGATGCGGCCTGAAGTAACCGCTCCCTCACCTGCGGCGGCTGAGCGGCTCGCGATGAGGGAGCTGCGGCAGGCTGCCGATCCCGCTTCCGCCCGGCGCTCTGCGGCCTACTTCAAGAAGGGTGACGTCTTCGTGACCCTCGGCGTCAGGGCCGCCGACGTGAGGTCGGTGGCCCGCGCGATCGTGCGTACGGTGCGAGACTCGTGGGGCATCGGGGAAGCGATCGCGTTCTGTGAGCGAATGTCTCGCCGGTCCCACCACGAGGCCAAGGCGGTCGGTGTGCTCGTGTTGGGGCGGTTCCGAGACGCATTGCCGGCGAGAAGGGACGGTTCGACAATTGGGCCGCGATCGATCTCCTCTGCCCTGAGGTCCTGACTCCACTGGTCGAGCGCGACCGAGAGCTTGCCCGGACCGTGCTGGGATGGACGACTGCCGACCTGCGTTGGCTCAGGCGTGCTGCAGCCGTGACGTTCGTGCCGCTCGCGAGGCGAGGCGAGCGGCTCGACGACGCGTACGATGTCGCTTGGCGGCTGAGGGCAGAACGGGAGGATCTGGTTCAGAAGGCGTGCGGTTGGCTCCTACGCGAAGCCGGTCGCACGGACCGGGCGCGGCTCCGGCAGTTCCTCATCGCTCGCGGGGCGGAGTTCCCGCGCACGACCGTGCGCTACGCGATCGAGCGGTTCCCCGAGATCGAGCGGCGTGAGCTCCTTCGACGGACGCGGGGCCGCTGATCGGATCTGTGCCTCTGGTTATCTTAGGCCGTTCAATCCTGTATTCCGGTGAGTGAGGTTGTATGACAGTACCAGTGCGGGAGCCTTCGGGTGGGCGGGCCCTCGGGATCGGCCTCTGGATCACGGCGGTGTTCGTGATGCTCGGTTCGGCCGTCTTTCAACGCCTGACGGGGCCGACGCATCCGCTTCGCGGCAGCTTTGTGGTCGCAGGAGAAGAGCACCGGTACCGACTGACGCGCAGCGGGTGGTCGTTCGAGGACGAGCGCGTGGTGGTTCCCCTCCCCAGTCCCGACGTAACAGGCACGCTCTACTTCAAGCGGCACAAGACCGACGATCCGATGACCTCCCTCCCCCTCCGGGTCGAGGATGGTGGGCTCGCCGGTTACCTCCCGCAGCAGCCCGCTGCGGGCAAGCTGGAGTACACGATCGTCCTCGAGTCCCCGGATGGGAGGATCCGCGTACCTGAGCGGGACGAGAATGTCGTGATCCGGTTCAAGGACAACGTCCCGCTCTGGGTCCTGCTACCTCACGTGTTCTTCATGTTCTTCGCGGTGCTCTTTGGCATCCGAGCGGGCCTGTCCGCGCTGTTCCAACCGGCTCCCATGGAGCGGTACCCGTGGATTGCGCTGCTGCTGATGTCGATTGGCGGCATGGTGCTGGGACCCATCGTGCAGAAACTGGCTTTTGGGGCGTTCTGGACCGGCTTCCCATTTGGGTACGACCTGACCGATAACAAGACCCTGCTCATGTGGATCGTGTGGGTGGCCGCGTGCGGGCTGTTCCTGACACGGCGAAGCACCCAGCCTCAGCGGCGCCTCGCGGTGGTCCTGGCGACCGCCGTCATGTTGGCGGTGTACCTCATTCCGCACAGCATGAGAGGAAGCGAACTGGACTACGGCGAGCTGGACCGCGGTGTCCCTGCGGAGGAGGCGGTCGGGCAGGGCGGCTGACGCATCGCGGGACGCACGGTGTCACTGGAGGAATTCCGCCCGGCGTGGTGGCTGCCAGGCCGCCACGCGCAGACGGTCGGTGCCCGGGTGCTCCGCCGTCGCGACGGCGTCCACTTCACGCGGGAGCGGATCGAGTTACCCGACGGCGACTTCGTCGATCTCGACTGGCCGCATGTCCGGGACGTGCCGGTGCCGGCGCATGCACCACTCGTCGTGGTGCTGCACGGTCTCGAGGGATCGGCCCGTTCGAAGTACGCCATCCAATCATACCGCGAGCTGGCGTACTGCCGGCTCGCATCGGTCGGGCTCAACTTCCGCTCCTGCAGCGGCGAGCTCAATCGGCTGGGTCGCCTCTACCATTCGGGCGATACTGCCGATCTCCGGCACGTGCTCGCCTTGCTCTCTGCCCGCCATCCCGACCGCTGTATGGGCGCACTCGGCTTCTCGCTGGGCGGCAACGTCCTCCTGAAGTTCCTGGGGGAATCGGTCGACTCGGCGCCGTCGTTACGAGCGGCTGCCGCTGTGTCGGTCCCGTTCGATCTTGCTGCCGGCGCCGATGCAATCGAGCGAGGTTGGTCTCGCGCGTACCGGCGGTACCTGGTGCGGAAGCTGCTGCGGAAGGTCCGAGCGAAGGCCTCGATGTTGCGCGCACGGGTAGATCTCGCGCGTGTCCTCCGAGCCCGAACGTTCCGTGAGTTCGACGACGCCGGCACGGCGCCACTCCACGGGTTCCGCGACGCCGACGACTACTACACCCGGTCGAGCTCGCTTGGATATCTGAATGCGATCCGGGTACCCTCGCTGCTCATCTCGGCACGGGACGACCCCTTCCTGCCCGCCGCGATCCTCGACGAGGCGATGCGGGTCGCACGCGGCACCGCCGTCGAGACGAGCATCTCGACACGGGGTGGGCACGTCGGGTTCGTGACAGGGCAGCCTTGGGCGCCGGTCTTCTGGGCCGAACGGACTGCGGCAGCGTGGTTGTCGAGCCGTCTGCCACCGTCTATCGAAAGATAGAGAAGACTTCGCCGAGCACGTGCGCGCGCATCTCCGCACGCACGAGTCGCGTGTTCGGGACGGGCGGTCCATTGCCTGCGCGCCCCATCGTGTTGAAAGCAGCGATCG
>JBDHDN010000577.1:0-4303 GCA_039591485.1 Gemmatimonadota bacterium | reverse complement strand
CGGCGCATCTGCGGAGTCTCACGATCGGGCATGAGGTGATCGTTCCGATCACGAACGGCGCGCTCGACTTGGGTCCGTGGCAACGGGTCTTCTACGGTGAATGGGATGGCCAGCGTCGTAAGCGGTTGATCATCAAGGTGTTGGGGGAGTGAGGGGCGCGCAGGAGGGTGGGACGTGCCACGGGCAGCTTGCTTGTAGCGACCGATCTTGACGCTTAGTTTTCAAGATTCTGGACGTGCAGGAGCAGTGTTGAGCGCCAATCAGCTGGCGGTGCTGTTCGACGAGCGAGCCCGCCGACATCCCGAGCGCGAGTGCGTTGTCATTGGCGACCGGCGCCTTACCTACGGCCAAGTGGCGGGTGAGGCGGAGGCTCTCGCCGGTGCGCTGCGGGCGTTCGGGATGGAGGCAGGGGATCGGTTCGCTATCGACCTCCCGAACTGGCCTGAATGGGTCATCGCCATGCTCGCCACTGCCCGGCTCGACGCGGTGTTCGTCCCGCTCCACCCGGCCCTCAGCTACCACGAGTTGCGCTACCAACTTCGGAACACTGAAGCAAGCGTGGCGGTCGTGGCGGAGGAGCTTGGCGAGGTCGACTACCTCGAGACCTTCGAGGGCCTCATGGGGGAGCTGCCGGACCTGCAGTATCTCGTCACGGTCGGGAGGGAAGACTTTTGGTACGACGACCGGGTCTTTCAGTTCTCCGATCTGTTGATGCGGGGCAGACGCGAGACACTGCCTGCTCCCGACGGTGACGGAACGACGACACCGCTGGCCATCATCTACACGTCCGGAACGATGGGCAAGCCGAAGGGAGCGGTGCTCACGCATCGCGGTCTGCTTCACACCGCACGTGCGGTGACCGACGTGCTCGAGCAGACCGCGGACGACCGGGTGCTGGCTTCCGTCCCCTTCTTCACGGTCTTCGGTATGCAGATCGCCATCGGCACGCTGCTCACCGGTGGGACACTCGTCCTGCAGGCGGAGTTCGAGCCGGAAGGTGCCTTGGACCTGATCGAGGAGGAGCGTATCTCCGTGGTCCACGGCTTGCCCACCATGTTCCAGCTCCTCATGAGCGACCCGACGTTTGGGAGCCGGAACCTCTCCAGCGTGCGGACCGGCATCGTGGCCGGGAGCCCGGTTTCCCAGGACCTGGTGCGGCGGATCCGCCGCTGGAACGACGTCCAGATTGCGTACGGGCTGACGGAAACGAGCCCGACGGTGTGTATCACTCGCTTCGGTGATCCTCCCGAGCAGCGTGAGCGCACCGTCGGTCGGCCGATCGACGGGGTGGAGGTACGGGTGGTCGACATGATCACCGGCGCCCTGCACGGTCCGGAAGCGGTAGGCGAGCTGGCGGTACGGGGTCCCAACGTCATGGCGGGCTATCACCGCATGCCGGCGGCGACTCGAACGGCGCTCACCGACGACGGGTTCTTCCTCACCGGCGATCTCGCGGTCGTCGACGAGGAGGGGTTCGTGAGTATCGTGGGACGCCGGAAGGAGATGATCATCCGCGGAGGTTACAACGTGATGCCGCGGGAGATCGAGGACGTGCTCCGGATGCATCCGGCAGTGGAGGAGGCATGCGTAGTCGGGGTGCCCAATGAGGTGCTCGGCGAACTGATCTGCGCATGCGTCGTCCCGCTCGAGGGTGCGATCGTGACCGGGGACGAGCTCAAAGATTACTGCAGCGAGCAACTTGCCGACCACAAGATCCCAGACTGCGTCCGTTTCTTCGACACTTTCCCGATGACCGGGAGCGGGAAGGTGAAGCGACAGGAACTGGCGCAGGTCGTGGGACTGGAGTTGAGTACAACGTGAAGGACTTCACATCCGGGCGACCGACACGGATCGCCCTGCATGAGCCGCCGGTCCACGCGCCGAACGCGGCTCTCATGATCGATTTCGACAACGTGACGATGGGGATCCGGTCGGATCTCCAGAATCGGCTGCGGAAACTGCTGAACTCGGAGATCATCAAGGGCAAGGTCGCCGTCCAGCGGGCGTACGCCGATTGGCGCCGGTATCCCCAGTACATTGTGCCGCTGTCGGAGGCGTCGATCGATCTGATCTTCGCTCCTGCGTTCGGGTCGAACAAGAAGAATGCGACCGACATTCGGCTTGCCATCGACGCACTGGAGTTGGTGTTCACGCGCCCGGAGATCGGGACGTTCATCCTGCTTTCCGGGGATTCGGACTTCTCCAGCCTCGTCTTGAAGCTGAAGGAGTACGGCAAGTACATCATCGGCGTCGGACTGCGCGAATCCTCCAGCGACCTCCTGATCCAGAACTGCGACGAGTACTACAGCTACACGGAGCTGACCGGTCTCACCCGCGAGGGCGACGACGAGAAGAACGCCGGGTTCAGCCGGTTCTCCAGGTTCGTTGTGGAGGCGGGACAGCGCGGGTTGCTCAGCATCGAGAAGATGGAGAACGGCCAGTACGCGGTGGACGTCGGCGAGAATGCCAACGTGCCTCCGGAGGAAGAGGCGGAGTTGCGCAAAGCGCCGCCCAAGGAGCAGCCGACCAAGCCCCGCCGTCGACGGGGCCGTCGGAAGGAGGACGACGAGGGTGAGGAGCTGACGCTCTCGGCCGCATTCGACCTGCTGCGCCAGGCCCTGTCGGAGTTCGAGCACGCCGATGAGGGGGTGCCTGCGGAGGATGTGCACACTCGCATGAAGGAGCTGCATGGCGATCAGGACGAGCCCCTGTTCCAGCAGCGTCGGTTCCAGCGTATGTTGCGGCAGGCGCATGATGCCAACGTCATCGAGCTCGCGAAGGTGAACGGCAGCTACCGGCTCAAGGCGGTTGCGCTCGCGGAGTCGGCCGAGGAGCCGGACGCGGCCCAACGCGCAGCAGCGCCACAGGCCGAACAGCAGGACGAGCAAACCTCGACGGGCAATGCTACGAAGGACGCGGATACCAAGACCGACGCGGAGCGCTCGCGGCGCTCCGGATCCCGCCGGTCCCCGCGGGCGCGATCGCGCTCCGGTCGGAAGAAGGCCGGCGAGAAGTCGGACGGAGAACCGAAAGGCGCTGAGGAAGCGGCAAAACCCAAGGCGGAAGCTTCCAGCCCACGACAGGCAGCATCGCCGTCCCCATCCGCGGCACGCAGTGCCGATGATGCCCGCGCGGAGGCGGCGTCTGGTGGAGCCGACCGCAAGCGCAACCCCCGCTATCGGCGGGGATCGCGTGGGGCCACTCCGACCAAGTCCGCTTCCTCTGCCGAGGCTCAGCCGGGGGCGACGGGTCCGGCCACGTCCGACGGGTCGAGGAGGTCGACGCAGGAACCAAGCGGTCCTGCGGAGCGCGGGCGCTCGGTCGGGGTCCGGCGTGGAGGCCGCTCCCGCTCTGCGCCCTCCCCGTCACCGAGCGGCAGCGCGCGTGCGGCCGGGATCTCGGAGGGCGCACCGCCCTCGTCGGGGTCCGCCGGTGAGCGGGACTCCGCCGTGACCTCGGGGTCAACCGAACCCTCTCCGCCCGCCCGCCCGCAGACGGGAGGCGATGACGAGGGGGCCTCATCAGCAACGCCAGCGTCGCAGCAGGGGAGCCTCTTCGACGGCCAGTCTCAGGATGAGGGCAGCCTGTTCCGCAGGATGACGGCGGCGCTGCAGCGCATCGTCCGGGGGCCTGAATCGGAGTGAGCAGGAGGCGGCTGCAGCCGCATCCTGCGACGTTCTACGCGCGCGACACCGTCGGTGTCGCGCGCGCTTTGCTGGGATGCGTCCTGGAGAGCCGGATCGGCGGGCGTCACGTCACCGGCAGGATTGTCGAGGTGGAGGCGTATGTCGGCGCGCACGATCCGGCCGACCACGGATACGGTGGTCGACGCACGGCGCGCAATCAGGCACTGTTCGGTCCGCCGGGTACGATCTATGTGTTCCGCAGCTACGGTGTCCATTGGTGCATGAACGCCGTGACCGAACGTGAGGGCTTACCCACGGCGGTACTGCTCCGCTCGGTGCAACCGCTTTCGGGGTTGGACGTCATGGCCCACCGCCGCGACGTGACCGACCCCTACCGGCTCTGCTCCGGACCCGGGCGACTGTGTCAGGCGCTGGGTGTCACTGGGAGGCACGACGGGGCCCGGCTGGACCGGGGTGTCATTCGGATCTTCCCACCGCCGGTGCGCGCGGAGGTCGAGGTCGTCGCAGGACCGCGTGTCGGAATCAGCCGGGCGGTCGACTGGCCGCTGCGGTTCACCGAGCGCGGTTCACCCTGGGCGTCCCGCCCGGCGCGCTGAGCCTTCGCCGAGTCCGGTCGATCGGCTTCAGTACAGTTCCGGCAGCAGCAGGGCATTGAA
>JBDHDN010000576.1:0-2497 GCA_039591485.1 Gemmatimonadota bacterium | reverse complement strand
GTTGTCCCATGTGGGTACGGCGCCCGCACGAACCGACAAGTTCTACCTCCTGCTGGAGGATCTGATCGTGGAGCTCGAGGCGCTCGGCTATCAGTTCTGCCGTATCGATGCTCTCCTGACGGAGACATCGGCCCCGAGTGGTTCCTGCGGGTGATCATGACCGCCGCCCAGCGCCCCCTCCACCATCCTCCCGCTGCACGACTCCGGTGAGGCGGACGGCACGCGGCGTGGTTCGGCGGCTCGAGCCGCCGCTCGACGCCTTCGGCGGCGGTGCCCTGAAAGGCAAATGATCGAAGCGTCATTCATGACGCGCCGCGTAATTCGGCGGCTCAAGCCGCCGCTCGGCGCCTTCGGCGACGATGCCCTGAAGGGCAATCGATCGAAGCGTCATTCATGACGCCTCGCGCAGCGCCGAGCCGACGCTTCAGCGTCGGAACTCCGGCGACATTCTCTAAAAGGCAAATGATCGAAGCGTCATTCATAACGCGCCGCGCAGCGCCGAGCCGACGCTTCAGCGTCGGAACTTTGGCGAGGTGCCCAGAAGGGCAAGCGATCGTGGCGTCATTCATGACGCCCCGCGCAGCGCCGAGCAGGCGCTGCAGCGTCGGAACAGACCGAGGGGCGTGGTGGGGACGGAACGGGGAGGGCAACGCGGGACCGTTGGCTCCGGAGGGCCGCGGAGACGCTCACTGGCGTCAATGACGCGGGCGGTTGAGCGATCCTCTCCACTCGCGTCCCTCCCGACCGGACTGCATCTTCTCCCTAGATGACGGACCCGATCCCAGATGAGGTCAAGCGAGAGGCGGATACGCGTTGCGCATGAGGCCCATCGCATGGGATCGGATCAGCCACGCCCTCTCGATTGTTCGGACCGGAGTGAAGGAGCGTGGTGCCTACCTGACGTTCACGCAGCGGGACTCGTCACGTGATGATTCGAGAGCGCAGGCCGTCAGCCACGCTCAGGCGCCCCAGACGGTCGTCCAGGCCGTTCTCACGGTGAAGGCGGTCCACACGGTGGCCATGACGATGCGCTGCCGCATGGGGGTGGATACGACGGCCCGCGAGAGCGACCGCGACTTCGGCGGTGCGTGAACGAACGGGAAGCACGCCGTACAGTGCAAACGGAGGGATGCGTCGTGGAAACCGGGACTCTCATCGTGCTCACGCTGTTCATCGTCGTTGGGCTCACCGGCCTGGTGTTCGTCGTGCGCGAGTTCCGCGCGGTCGTGGAACAGGCCCGGGTGCTGCAGCGATCCCGTGCGCACCTGTGGAGCGCCATCGTGCTGGCCGCGCTCGTCGCCACGCTCGGGGCATCAGTCGCCGTCTTCGTCCTGCGTTCAATGGTGCTCTGGTTTGCGGCGTTCACCCTCGGGCTGGTGTTCCTGCTGCCGTTCTTCGTCGCCGCGCGATTGGCGAAGGCGATGCTGGGCTGGGCGTGGCTCCCGGCCCCGCGGCCGCGGCAGCTGGTGGCCGCCGTCGCGGTCGGCCTGCCCATCGCGATCGCGGGTCCGTGGTTGGTATCCTGGACCCTGCAGGGGATCGATGCCCGTCGGCTCGTGCCGCCGCTCCCGGACTCCCGCGCGGACCGCGTCGAGGTGACGTTCGGCGACGGCGAGAATCACGGCGACTACGTGACCCTGACATTCCCGGCGACCGCCGGCCGGGACAGCGTGCTCGCGTTCTACCGGCGTGAGTATGCCGCGCGCGGATTCGACGCAGAGCTGCCGGTCGATTCGCCTCGCACCACGGTGAGCTTCTGCAGCGACCGGCGCAGTGTCGAGCTTGGCCTTGGCGACCCGACGACCAGCGGCGCGGTTCCCTACACCGCGACGGTCGAGCGGATGGGATGCCCGCCGCCGTGGGGGTACGCCCTGGTGACCGGTCGGGTGCGCAGGACGATCGGCACCGTGCAGGGTATCCAGGTCCTCATCCACTGCAATGCGCCCGGGGTTTCCTTCAGCGAGCAGGGCACGACCGACTCCGCCGGGGCGTTCCGCATCGAGTTCTTGGAGCTGCTGCAGTTCGTTCGCACCCGGGGGGCCGACTACCCCATCCCCTGCGACATCAAAGCATCGTCCACCGGCGGCGCGGCGACCGCCCCCGAGGTCATCAGGCGCGACTCGGTGCTGTTCGCGCTCAGCGCAGCGCGCCGGCCGGAGACGGTGGTGGAGCTCGTGCTTCCGTAGCGCGATTCCGGACGCCACCCACGTCACGGCGTGGGACGAGCCAGCGGCAAGTTTGCCTGCGGTGTCGTTTCCGGGCTGACGCTCAGTACCGTACCGGATAAACACGCTCCCATCTCCCGCCACGCACTCTGGCACCTCGCCCGCGTGTACCCTATCGCGGCCCAGGACCAGTCGAGGACGGGGGGCATGTCCGATCTCCTCGAGCATCTGAAGACTGCTTTCGCCGACCGCTACGCCATTGAGCGCGAGCTGGGCCCGTGGCGGCATGGCGATCGTCTACCTCGCCGAGGACCTGAAGCACCAACGCAAGG
>JBDHDN010000575.1:0-2499 GCA_039591485.1 Gemmatimonadota bacterium | reverse complement strand
GGTGCTGGCACTGTCGCGTGGAGCGGGGCTCTTGTGCTACGTGACGGTGTCCGCAGTGGGACGTGAAGCGTGGCCTCCCCAAGCCTCGGTCGGGTGGGCCGTCGCCGCTGGCATGCTGGGCTCACTCGGCATTGCGGCCCTGTACCTGGGACTGGCGGTCGGGAGGGCGGCACTCGTGGTGCCGACGTCAGGCGTCGTCGGAGCTGCTATCCCGGTCGCGTTCGCCGCGGTGGTCGCCGGTATCCTGCCACCGGTACAACAAGCCGGGCTCCTGGCTGCGCTCGTCGGCATCTTCCTCGTCAGTCGGGGTGAGGGGCGCGCACGAAGCGGACGCCCCCGAGGGGCCGCGCACGGCTTACTCGCCGGAGCGGGGTTCGGTGGGTTCTTCCTCTGCCTGGCACAGGTCGCCCCGGGGCATGTCTTCACGCCGCTGGCGCTCGTTGGCGTGGGCAGCTGCGGTATGGCTGCGCTTGTGCTCCTACTCACTGGAACGCGGCTGCCGTCGCCAGGGCGGCACCCGACGGCCCTGCTCGCTGGAGTGCTCGACGCGACGGGTGCCGTGTGCTACCTGTTGGCGGTGAGCTGGATCCGGTTGGACATTGCGGCCGTGCTCGCGTCAACCTACCCGGCGATCACGGTGCTCTTGTTCCGGGGCGTGCTGCACGAGCCAGTGAGTCGCCCACAATGGGTGGGACTTGCGATCTGCGTCGCGGCGATCGGCATGATCGCGCGGTAAGGCTGCTCTCCCGGCCGTACCGGGGTGCTTGCCACGTGTGACAAGCCCGTCACCCTGCACTCTTCACTCCATATTCCTCACTCGTTGCTCTTTACTCCTCCCGTGCTCCCCTCTATCATCGCTGGTGTGTCCGTTACTGTGGTGCGACGTCGCGCGCGTCCCGATCGTCGGAGCGGCTTCCAGGCATGTCTGCACTCTCGACCACCATGCTCACCGGTCGGACCGACGAGCACCTGTGCGCGTCTGCCGATGCGGGGCGGTTGGGGGTGAGGGTCCATCGAGATGTGGTCGCGCCGCTGCGTCGGCTCGCTGATGACGCCCTGACAGCCGGTTTCGACCTGCAGGTGCTGAGCGGATACCGGAGCTTCGAGCAGCAGCTCTCGATCTGGAACCGCAAGGCGACTGGGAAGCTCGCGGTGCTCGACAGCGACGCCGTCCCGCTCGACGTCACCACGCTCAATGCGCGTGGGCTGGTCTTCGCGATCCTCCGGTGGTCGGCTCTCCCCGGAGCATCGCGTCATCACTGGGGCACCGACATCGACGTCTACGACCGCTCTGTGACGCCCGAGGGCTACGCGATAGAGCTCATCCCCGACGAGGTGAACGACGGTGGGATGTTCGGACCGCTGCACGCGTGGCTCGATGGACGCATCGCCGACGGCGAAGCCTTCGGCTTCTTCCGACCCTACGATCGGGACCGGCAGGGAGTGGCTCCGGAACGGTGGCATCTGAGCTTTGCCCCCGTCGCGACGAAGTGTGCGCGACGCCTGACGCCTGCTGTGCTCGCCGAGACCCTCCGTCAGGCAGAGATGGCTCTCAAGGACGTCGTGCTCGCTCACCTCGACGAGATCTACGAGCGGTTCGTCACCAACACGGGTGGACTGGCAGCGTGAGTCTGCGGCCGCGATCCCAGTGGGGCACGATACCGCTCCCGTCCGATGTCTATGGTCGCTCGCATCTCGGCGCGCCGCTCGAGGTCTGGCGCCCGGCGGGACCCTGTCGGTTGCTGGTGTTCGCGGGCATCCACGGCGAGGAGCCTGAGACGACCGTTGCCCTCTCGCGCGCGCTGAGACACCTCGCCGTCCCATCGCTCCACTGTGCGGTGGTCCTCGCGGCCAATCCCGACGGCCTGATCCGCGGGACGAGAGGCAATGCGCGGGGCGTCGAGTTGAACCGGAACTTCCCGACGCGAGACTGGTGCCCGGATCCCGTGGTCCACCGGTCGACGTTGGAGGATCCGCGGGACGTCGAGTTGAGTCCCGGCGAGGCGCCGGGGTCCGAGCCGGAGACCCGTGCGCTACTGGACCTGATCCGGGAGCTCGAGCCGGAGCAGGTGGTCGCGTTGCATGCCCCGCTGGCATGCATCGACGACCCGCACCGCAGTCCGCTGGGACAGTGGCTTGCCGAGCGGACAGGCCTCCCCCTGGTCGAGGATGTCGGCTATCCCACGCCGGGATCGTTCGGCACGTGGGGAGCAGAGCAGGGCCTCCCGGTCGTCACCTACGAGTTTCCGCTGACGACGACCGACGCCCTCGTGGGCCACCACGTCCCGGTGCTCGTGGAGCTCCTGACCGCCCGTCGCCCGTGAGTGCAACGGCCGGGCTCCCGTCGTCGTCCATTCCCTCGCACCGACAGGTGAGCGAAGCTCCATGGCCCTGAACTACATCTGGATCGCGTTCTTCCTGATCTCGCTCGTGATGGGACTGGGTAAGCTCATCTTCCTCGGCGATACCGAGATCTTCACCGTGATGGTCAACAGCACG
>JBDHDN010000574.1:0-4025 GCA_039591485.1 Gemmatimonadota bacterium | reverse complement strand
ACCCGTTGCCGCGCGAGCAGCGGGCGACAAGATCGCCGAGCGGAAACGCCGCGATCCCGGTGAGCCCCTCGATGTCACACAGCGAGAGCCCCTCGAGCAGTTCGCCCGTTGTCGTGTTGCTGATGCTGTCGGGCCGATCACCAAGGATGCCGAAATCATCGACCTGTGCGTTGAAGACGTTGGTGAGGGAGTCCTTCTCGGTATCCAGCCGGCCGACACCGACGAACTGGAACCCATCGAAGGTCGTGTCCGCCCCGCTGGTGGCGAACGACGTCGGCGCGAAGGCCACGGCGTCCTCGAGGACCGTGCCAAAATCGAACACCAGGTACGCCTGCTGCTCGCGGGCTTGCCGTCGCGCATCCTCGAGCACCCAGAACTCGAGGAACTCGGCTCGCGAGAGGTCCACCCCCAGACCCGATCCACCCCCCAGCGGCTGAGTGATACTGCGCCAGCGAGGACCGGCCGTGTGCGGGAGGGTCCAACGCGGCTGGCCTGTGACGGGATCCGGCAGACCGCCGACCGTATCGGGTTTGAGCGTGAGCCAGAGGAGCGTCTCGAAGGTGACGCCCTGGCCCACGAGGGCGATCGTGGAATCGATATCCTGTGGTCGGAACTGCAGGGCGCCGCTCGGGCTCTGTACGAGGTTCTGCCAAATGAGGGGCACGGCATCGCCGGCATCGAAGCCGCCGCTGGCGCCCACGTGTGACGCCGGCAGTCCCAATCCCGAGGTCGGTCGGCTCCCGACCTGGAACAGCCGCTCGGTCAACGCGATACGGGAAGCCGCCTCCGTCTCGAAATCTTCGATGTACGCAGCGCCCGTCCGGTTGGAGTTCGGCGCAGAGAGGGCTAGCTCACCGTTGATCAGCAACTGCGAGGGTACGGTCGTGCTGATGAGCGGCAGGGCGTCGAGGAGGCGGGTGACGGCGTCGACGCGGAAGCTGAGATCCGTACTCAGTCCGCCAATGAACCCAGCCTCCGGCTCGAAGCCCAGGGTCGGGCGCGTGTTGAGCGTCCGCTCCTGCTGAAAGATGCCAAGCACACTGACGTACCCGGGGCCGCCGAGATCGTAGGTGGTCGAGAAACCGAGCAGGGTCTTTGGCGCCTCGTCGAACAGCTGGTTCTCCTCGAACTGTGCCCGCAGGCGCGCGGTACCGCTGAACAATGCATCCGGATTCAGGAAGCTCACCTCACCGAGCCCGTAGTCGATCTCGTAGTCGCGGCCGCGGACGAGCAGTCGATCGCCGAGGTAGAGTCGCTCGCTCCCGGCCCGCACCTGGATGGTGCCAAGGTTCAGGCTGGAGCGGCTCCCGGCGCCCGTGGCCTCGTAGGAGAACTGGAAGCTGAACCGTGGGGCAGGTCCCTGCGTGCGAAGCAGGTAGCTAGGGGTGCGGTACAGCGAGTCGTTGCGCTCCCCGACTTCGAGCCGAGCGCTGTCGGCGAACGGCTCCAGGTGCGGGAACACCACGTAGAGATCGCGTAGGGGCACACCGTTGCTCGGGTCCCGCTCGCGGGGGAAGACCCGGTTGGACTCGTCGAGTGTCGACAGATCAGTGGACAGGGCGAGGCCGAGCCGCGCGAGATACGTACCCTGCTGATCCAGCGGTGTCTCGGATGTGCCGACCCGCAGCGCCAGCGCGAGCGTCAACCGGTCGACTCCCTGCCCCGCCACGCGGTAGACATTGCGCATCTCGTGGAAGTACGTCGGGAGGTTTGGGCCGGTGCGCGGTTCGTGGATGAGCTGCAGGGCATCCCCCGTCCCGTTGACCGACGGGAAGGTGCCGACCGTGTCGCCCGCGACCGTGATGTAGGAGACGGCGAGGAAGTCGTCGCTGCCCAGTCGGCTCCCGAGCGCAAACCACGTGGCGGACGGATCGAGATAGTAATCCTGCCCCTCGACCAGCAGCTCCCAGGTGAAGGGACCGACGCGCTGCGGGCTGTCATCCCGCGTGGCGACCGCGTCGATGCCACCCAAGTTGGCATTGCCGACAACCTGCCCGCCTTGTGCCCGGAGCCGGTAGACGCGGACCTGGGCGATCTGCAGGGCGGCTGGCAACGTGTCCCTGGCGATGTTGAGTATGTCGACGGCCGGGTAACCCGGGAACGCCTGCGGGCGCACGACGAAGAAGAAGCGCGCCTGCTCGAAGTCGAGATCACGGCCCTCCACTTGGACCGGGAGCGTTGTGGACTCACCGATCGTGAACTCGCGGGTGCGGATCGACGACCCTTTCTGTTGCGCGACGATGCCGCTGAACTCGAAGGCGCCGAGCTGCGCCTCCGCTTGGACCCCGAACGAGTTGGTGGGCACGGCCGCCGTGATGAACCGGGAGGCCGGGGCTCGAAAGGTGACGTTGCCGATCTCGACGCGACGCAAGATCTCGTCCTCGAGCCCCTGGTAGTACACGTTGATGTTGTTGTTCGCGCTGAACTCGCGCTCGGAGTCGAAGTCGACGTTGATGCCTCGTTGAACGACGGCGCAGGGAAGCCACCCCGGCACCCGGACGCCGGGTCGTTGAAATCACCTGCCGCGCAGCGGGCATTCCGCAACTCGTCGAACCTGATCTCGAGTCGAGCGCTCAGATCAAGCCCCAGGTCGGCATACTGGCTCACTGCCCGGAAGCCGCGCTGCTCCGGCGGCGGCAACCGCTCCTCCTCGACGAGGTCCTCCGGGCGAGGGATGTCGGCGAGGCGCTCCCGGCGGCGGCGGCGTTCCACCGGCTGTGCCTCGAGGCCCAGGGTCAAGAGGAGGCGCGAGCGGACCTGCAGAGACCGTCGTTGCTGGACCCGCTCCCGCACCTCGTGCTCCCACTGCCGGCCCGCAAGGAGCGGTGTCGTCCGCACGCCGTACACCGCTCCCTCCTCGAAACGCGGGGGGAGCAGGACGCGGAACCCGGCCGGCGGCTCCCGGTGAATCCTGAACCGTGCCGCCTGGATCGCGGCGCTTCCCTCCTGGAGGCGCTCGCCAACCGGCTCCTGTGTGCGGGCCGTACCCGGCAGCAGGAGCAGTCCGAGCAAGCAGAGACCGAAGGGGGACCGTGGCACTCTCACGAGATCCGCGGGGTACACCTTGGCTGCGGTGAGTGTCGGCAATGCCATCGCCGCGTCGAGTGATTAGAATCTAGTGAGCTACGCGGCATATGAAGATCCTCCGACGCTACCTGCTTCGCCAGCACCTGCTGCCGTTCGTGTTCGCCCTCTCGGCGCTCACGAGCTTCGAGTTGCTGCGCCAGATCGCAAAGCGGCTCGGCGATCTGCTCGGCAAAGGGCTGCCCTGGACCGTCATCCTCGAGTTCTTCGCGCTGACGATCCCCTTCCTCGTAGCCATTACCCTCTCGATGTCGGTTCTGGTTGCAGTGCTCTTCACGGTCAGCCGGATGGCTGGGGATCATGAGCTGACGGCCATGCGGGCCGGCGGGGTGTCGATCGGGGCCTTTATGCGTCCCTTGCTGCTGGCCGGTACCGGCGTCGCCCTCGTGTCGTTCCTGTTCGGCGACCAGATCCTCCCGCGTGCCAACCATCGGCTGCGCAACCTGATGTCGAGCATCTACCGCACAAAGCCGACCTTCTCCCTGAAGGAACACATCATCAACGAGGTGAAGCGGGGGAAGATCTCGCTGCGGGCCGCCCAGATCGACCAGGCCACCTACCGGATGCGCGACGTCACCATCTACAGCCTCGAGCAGTCTCAGCGCAAGCGGGTCATCTATGGCGATTCGGGATACGTCGCCTTTGCACCGAACCGGGAGGACCTCGCCCTCACGCTCTACGACGGCCTCATCCACGATTATGACAGTGAGGATCCGCAGGTGTTCCAGCAGACCGCGTTCGAGCGGCAGATCGTGTTGGTCAAGGGTGTCGCATCGGAGTTCGTCCGGCAGGAACAGTCGTTCCGTGGCGATCGGGAGATGGGCATCTGCGAGCTCGAGGAGAACCGCAACGAGGCACTGCGGGAGGAGGAGTTCAACCGGCAGAAGGCGGATCTAACCGAGCGGAACGGACTGCGGGGCCTGGTGGGTCTGCCTCCCCTC
>JBDHDN010000573.1:0-2526 GCA_039591485.1 Gemmatimonadota bacterium | reverse complement strand
TCACTGCCGCGTCGAACCATCCGCAGCGGCGCGGCCGGCCCGTGGTGGCGCCGAACTCCCCGCCCAGGGACCGGAGACGCTCACCCGCCGCTCCCCGTTCCTCAGTGGGCAAGGGGCCGTTCCCCACGCGCGTCGTGTACGCCTTCACCACGCCGAGCACCGCATCGAGCCTGGTGGGCCCGATCCCGCTTCCGGTCGCCGCACCGCCGGCCGTCGTATTGGAGCACGTGACGAACGGGTAGGTCCCATGGTCGACGTCCAGTAGCGCGCCCTGCGCGCCCTCGAACAGCACGTGCTTGCCGGCCTTGAGCGCATCGTGGGTCACGCGGCCGCTGTCCACCATCATCGGCAGCAGCATGGGCGCGATGCGTTCGAGCAGCGCCACATGCGCCTCGGCGTCGGCCAGCTCCTCGGCGCCCCACAGCGTCAGCAGCTCGTTCACGCGGTCCACGCGGGCACGCACGGTCTCAGACACGCTCGGCAGATCGCGCAGATCGCCCACGCGGATGCCGCGCCGACCCACCTTGTCCTCGTACGCGGGGCCGATACCCCGGCCTGTCGTGCCGATCTTCTGGCGGCGCTCGGCAGCCTGCTCGATCAGCTTGTGGTAGGGGAGGATGAGATGTGTGCGGTCGGAGATCTTGAGCCTGCCCTCGACGGCGATACCGCGCGCCTCGAGCCCGCGGACTTCCTCGAAGAACGTCTCCGGCTCGAGCACCACACCATTGCCGATCACGCACGTGGAGTTGGGGTGGAGGATTCCTGAAGGGATCTGGTGCAGGATGTACTGCTCCTCACCAATGATCACCGTATGGCCGGCGTTGGCACCGCCCTGGTAGCGGACCACGTAATCCGCCTGCTCGGACATCACATCGACGAGCTTGCCCTTGCCCTCGTCACCCCACTGCGCACCCACCACGACCACACATCGACGGTCAGGACCGAACATGTCTCTGACTCCCTTGTTGGCACAAAAAAGGCCCGGCGGGGGTCCCACCGGGCATCCTCTGGGGGAAGCTACGGGGTGGGTACAGCGCCGTCAATAAGGGTCCGCCGGACCACTGCCGCAACCGCATGTCCGGCCACGACCGCCGCACGAACATCGACGCGGTCGATCCCGTCGTTCGGTGTGTGCACGACCCCGAGCGTGCTCATATTGCCGCGACTCAGCATGACACCCGGCATGCCCCCATCGGCGAGCACCACACCGTCCACCAACACCCCTGGCGGAAGGCGGCCGACCTTCACCGCTTGCCCTTGCTCCTCGAGTCGGGCGGCAATCGCGGACGCCAGCATGCGGGGTCCGTCAAACGCTGCAGACCTTGGACCGCTTGCCTCGTGCATCGCAATCCTGTACCGCCCGATGGAATCCACCCCGTCGAAGTTGACAAACGGTACGCTCGATCCCGTCGCCGCCACCCACGCGCGCGCACCCTCCATGCCCAACTCCTCGGCATCGGTGACGAGCACGCCAACGTCCGCGCGATCCGCCAACTCAGCGGCCGCGACGAGCGCGGCGATCACTCCGGTAGCATTGTCCACGGCGCCCGGTGAGTCGTCGCGCGGTTCGCTCAAAGACATCGCTCCACCGCCCACCAACGCGAGCACGGTGACCGGGAGCGCCGCCCACCACGGGAGCGGGCCGAACATCCGGACGGCCAGGGCAGCGATCACGACGGCGCTTCCCACGCCGAATCCGATCACCGCAACCACGCGCCCTCTGAGTGACAAGCGCTGGCCCTTGCTGTCGAGATGGGCTACCAGCCACACGGTCGGTTCGCCGCAGCTTGCTTCCAGATTGACTGCTTCGACGGGCTCAGACCTGGAGGGGAGCTTCCCCGACGCCATGCCAAAGGTGACGACGGAAACCAGGACCAACCCGCTCAACCCGACGAAGCACACCGTCCAGCCCGGAATCGGCAGCACGAAGAGCGGGTAGAGGATGAGCGCCAGCCATCCGATACCAGCACCGAGCATGCTCACGGCGGACAAACGTACCGAACTGGTAACAAAGTGCTGGCGTCGCACGGTGTAGCCCCACTCTCGCAGGTAGTGCTCGACAGTCGCCTGTGCCCCACCAAGCGTTACGGAGCCCGTGAGCCGCGGAACGGCGAGATCGCGGAACAGCCCTGGTACCCAGGGAGGGACGGACTCAGGAATCGACGAGCTGCGCTGTACGTAGGAGAGTGTGTACCCGATCGATGCCCTTGCTGCCAAGTGCCGGGATGGGCGCCCGCGGGAGGCCGCCGACCAGCCCGACCGCGTCCATGGCCGCCTTGATCCCTGGAATGCCGAGTTCGCCCACAATGGTCTTGTGGAGCGGCGCTACGACTTCCTGGAGCGCCCCGGCCGCTGCAGTGTCCCCCGCAGCGAAGAGCCGACCGATCTCAGCGGTCTGCTTGGCGGCGAAACACCCCAGGGCCGCGATCGCGCCGGCCGCGCCCAACTCCAGTGCGGCGTAGTACAGCCCGCCCGGTCCGATGAGCATCGCCCAGTCGGGGGCGGCCTCGCGGAATGCCACGAAGC
>JBDHDN010000572.1:0-2528 GCA_039591485.1 Gemmatimonadota bacterium | reverse complement strand
AATGATACCGCACGGAGTCCATCGCACCGGTTACCTGATGCAGCGGCGTGAGATTGTCGAGAATCCAGAACGACCGTCCCATCGTGGAGAGCACGAGGTCCTTACGGTACACGTCGATGTCGGTCACTGGGGTGACGGGTAGATTGAGCTGGAACGCCTGCCAGCTCGCGCCGTCATCGAAGGACACGAACACCCCGAACTCCGTTCCCGCGTAAAGCAACCCCGCCCGATCGGGATCCTCCCGAACCACCCGCACGGGGTAGTCACGCGGGATGCCGTTTTCCCCCGTGGTGAGCCTGGTCCAGCTGCGTCCGTAGTCGGTCGTGCGATACGCGTACGGCTCCCAGTCGCCAAGTAGATACCGGTAGACGGCCAGGTAGGCCCTCGCAGGGTCGTGCGGCGATGGGTCGATGTTCTGCACCCGGCCACCCGTAGGAAGGTCGGGCGGCGTCACGTCGGTCCAGGTCGCGCCGCCGTCCCGCGTCACGTGAACGGGGCCGTCGTTCGCCCCCGTCCAGATGAGCCCGGCAACGAGCGGCGACTCCTCGATCGCGTACAGCGTGGAGTAGAACTCCTCACCCGTGATGTCGCGGGTGATCGGTTCGCCCGAGACGACCTGGCGCTCCGACTCGAACGCCGTGAGGTCCGGCGAGATCGTCTCCCACGTGCGACCGTCGTCGCGGGTGACGTGAACGTACTGCGAGCCATGGTACACGACGGTTGGATCGTGCGGTGAGATCTCGATCGGTGACACCCGCTGAAAGCGGTACGTCAGGTCCCCGGGGTTGTGTCCGTACATGTTCGCCGCGCCCACATAGAACTGCTGCTCCTGGTCCGTGACCTTGCTGTAGCGCCCGAAACGTCCCTTGCAGTTGGCATACACGATCGTGTGATCGCCGGGTTTCGGGACGGCCGGCCCCGTCTCGCAGCCGCCGACGGAGAGCCACGACGCCGTTGCACCGCCCGGCAGTGAGAGCGGGGGCAGGCTCGGCACCGCGATGGTCGAGTTGTCCTGCTGGCCGGCGTAGACCCAGTAGGGGAACTGGTCGTCCACGTCGGCCTGGTACAGCTCCGCCGTCGGCTGGTTGTGCTGCGTGGACCACGTCTCGCCGCCGTCCCGCGTCACGTTCGCCCCGCCGTCGTTCGATTGGATGTAGACGTCCGAATCGTTCGGATCGATCCACAGATCGTGGTTGTCACCGTGCGGCGTCGAGCGCCGATCGAAGGTCCGGCCGCCGTCCTGCGAGCGGTAGAAGCTCTCGTTGCTGACGTACACGACGTCCGCATCGCTCGGATCGGCATCGACGTTCGTGTAGTAGAACGGTCGGTTCAGCAGGCCGGACTGCGTGCTCACGAGCGCGAAATGCTCGCCGCGGTCATCCGACCGGTACAGGCCACCGCCGGAGTCGGCCTCGATCAATACGTAGAGCCGGTCGGCGTCGGCCGCGGAGACTGCGAGGTCGCTCTTTCCGACGAGCCCGCTCGGCAGCCCACCGGCGAGCTTGTGCCAGGTGTCCCCGCCATCGATCGATCTGTACACCCCGCCCTCGGACGCTCCGCTGATGATTGTCCAGGGTTTTCGCTCCGCGCGCCACATGGAGGCGTACAGGGTGCGGGGATCGTCCGGTGCGAACTCGAGATCGACCGCTCCCGTCGAGTCGGACACGAACAGGATGCGCTGCCATGAGCCGCCTCCGTCGGTCGACCGATAGACCCCACGCTCGGCGCTCGGAGCGAACGCGTGGCCGATCGCGGCGACGTAGACGATCTCCGGATCGCGCGGATGGACCAGCACGGCCCCGATCTGCCCGGCGTTGCGTAGGCCGACGAACTGCCACGAGGCCCCCGCATCATCCGAGCGGTACACGCCGCGTCCGGTGATCACGTTCGATCGCAGGCCGTCCGATCCCGTTCCCACGTAGACGACGTCCGGATCGGAGTCCGCGACGCGGATCGCGCCGATCGAGCCGGTCGCGAAGTATCCGTCGGAGACGTTGTGCCACATCTGGCCGTAGTCGGTGGTCTTCCATACGCCACCCCCCGTTGCGCCCATGTAGAACGTGCCTGAGTGGTCGGCGTGTCCGGCGACCGCCGTCACGCGGCCACCGCGCGTGGGGCCGATCATCCGGTACCGGAGCCCGGAGAACAATGCGGGATCGACCTGGCCTGCCGCTGACCCGCTCGACTGCGCGTGCAGTGTGCTCGATGACACGGGTACGGCCATCGCGAGGCAGAGGAGTAACGGCAACGGACGGTGCAATCGTGGCTGGGACATGGCCGACCTGAGGTAGGGGTACGTATCGAGATATGATATCCGCCGTGTCCGCGCTCGGGGAACCCGCGTCACTCGCTCGTTACCTTTCCGGTCACGGCCCCGACAGCCGACGCCGCCGGCCAGCGGCACGAGCGCGGTCGAGCCGTTCCCAGATTCCTCTCCTTGTCGTCCCCGATCCCGCTGTAGGCTCTGCGGTCCCTCGTGCCGGTCTCAGTGGCGCTGCAATCGTCCCCTTTCGCCGCTGCCTCACGGC
>JBDHDN010000571.1:0-2535 GCA_039591485.1 Gemmatimonadota bacterium | reverse complement strand
TACTGCGGAGGTCGCGGACGCGCTCGACCACGCCCACCGCCAAGGCGTGATTCATCGGGACATCAAGCCGGAGAACATCCTGCTCTACGACGGGCGGGCCATGGTCATGGACTTCGGCATCGCGCTGGCGGTGAGCGCGGCGGCGGGCGGGCGGATGACGGAGACGGGGCTCTCGCTCGGGACGCCGCACTACATGAGCCCCGAGCAGGCAACGGCGGAGAAGGATCTGACGGCGCGCAGTGACGTGTACTCGCTCGGTTCCGTGCTGTACGAGATGCTGACGGGGAACCCACCACACGTGGGGGCGTCGGCCCAGCAGATCATCATGAAGATCGTGACGGAGGAGGCGGCGCCGGTCACGCAATTGCGCAAGAGCGTGCCAGCGAATGTGGCGACCGCGACCGCGAAGGCGTTGGAGAAGCTCCCGGCGGACCGGTTCGCGAGTGCCGCGGAGTTCGCGTCGGCGCTGCAGAATCCGTCGTTCGCTCAGACGACGGCCGGCACGGCTGCTCGGACCGCCCGCGGCCCCACCGCCGTCCCGCTCCTCGTCGCTGCCGTGGTCCTCCTCGCCGGACTGGCGGTGTGGGGGTGGCTCCGCCCCGATCCGCCCGCTGCCGTGGCGCGATTCGACATCCGCGTCGGCCGCGGGCCCGATCCGGCCACCATCGGGAACGGGGCCTCGCTCGCGATTGCCCCGGATGGCTCGCACTTCGTGTACGTGGCGGTCGACGGGGGCCTGTACGACCGGGCGCTGGACCAGCTCGAGAGCCGCGCGCTGCTGGCGAGAGGATTTGCCCCGTTCTTTTCCCCCGATGGGGAGTGGATAGGCTATGCGGACGGGACAACCCTCAAGAAGATCGCCCCGAACGGCGGGCCGCCGCTCGAGATCGCCACGGTGAGCGCCGACCTGTTCCGCGGCGGATCGTGGGGTGAGGACGGCACCATCGTCTACGCACCCGATGTCTCCTCACCGCTGCTGCGGGTTCCCGACGGCGGCGGCCCGAGTGATACGCTGACGCAGCTGGACACCGCACGCGGGGTCATCAGCCACCGCTGGCCGGAGTGGCTGCCGGGGCAGCATGGCATCCTGTTCCAGGCCTGTCGGGGCTCTCTGGACCGGTGCGAGGTTGCGGTGCTCGACCTCCAGACCGACAGTGTGCGTTACCTCGTGCCGGGCGCGAGCCCGCACTTCCTTTCCACCGGTCACCTTGTCTACACGACCCCAAACGGGGCGCTGCTGGCGGCCCCGTTCGATCCCGATCGCATGGCGTTGACGGGGAATCCTGTCTCCCTGCTGCAAGGTGTCCTGGTACGTGCGTCGTGGAACGCAGAAATCGCGATCGCCCGCAATGGAACCCTGCTCTATCTGGGCGGCCAGTCTGGTGGCTACGACCTGACGCTCACGGACAGTACCGGAGCCGGTCGGGTGTTGCTGCAGGATCTCACGGACGCGCAGGCGCCGCGATTCTCGCCCGACGGACGTCGTATCGCGTTCGCAGCAGCGCCTGAGGGCCCTGCCGAAATCTGGATCTTCGATCGAACGCTCGAGACCGTGTCGCGACTCACGTTTGAAGGGAACGTCTTGTATCCCGCGTGGACGCCCGGAGGTGACTCCGTGTACTACTCGACCGATGCGGGGTCGTCGTCTCGGGACATTTGGCGACGCGCCGCCGATGGGAGCGGGATGCCGGAGCGTGTGCTCGAGCGCGCGGGAGATCAGTACGAGATCGCGCTCCCGGCCAACGGCGGGGTCGCCCTTCTGCGCGAAGTGACCGCGACCGGGTCCGGCTTGGACCTGTACACACTGCCGCTGCGGCCGGCAGGCGAGCCCCGTCCCTGGATCGTGACCGAGTTCTCGGAACGTGCGCCGTCCCTGTCGCCGGACGGGCGGTGGGCCGCCTACACCTCCAACGAATCCGGTCAGGACGAGATTTACGTGCGGGCGGTGCCCGAACCGGCGGGTCGCTGGCAGGTGTCCTCCGGCGGCGGTACCGAGCCCCTGTGGGCGAGCGATGGGCGGACGATCTACTACCGAAGGGCCGACACGCTGTTTGCGACTGCGGTCCAGACCGTGCCCACCTTTGCCGTGGGGCAGCGCCGTACCGTGTTCACCACGCCCTTCGAGCAGCTGAATAACCACGCCAACTACGATCGGCACCCGCGGACCGGTGAGTTCGTGGTGATGACCGAGACTCAGGACAACGCTACCACGATGGTGGTGGTGCTCAACTGGTTTGAGGAACTGAGGCGCCGGATGGCAGCGGAATGAACGATCCTCGCGCGAAGCTCGCGACCGCCCTCGCGGACCGCTACCGGATCGAGCGTGCGCTTGGCGAAGGCGGCATGGCGACGGTCTATCTCGCCGAGGACCTCAAGCACAAGCGGAAGGTGGCCCTGAAGGTGCTGCGGCCGGAGCTGGCCGCCGTGCTCGGGGCCGAGCGGTTCGTGCAGGAGATCACGACCACGGCGAGCCTGCAGCACCCGCAGATCCTGCCGTTGTTCGACTCGGGCTCGGCGGACGGGTTCCTGTATTAC
>JBDHDN010000570.1:0-2559 GCA_039591485.1 Gemmatimonadota bacterium | reverse complement strand
GAACGTGGCGGCCGCGCTGGCGAAGGCGCTGGAGAAGCTGCCGGCGGACCGGTTCGACAGCGCGAAGGCCTTCGCTGAGGCGCTCGTGAATCGGGCGTTCGTCACGGCGGCCTCACCCGGAAGCGCTGCTGCCCGGGGGGCTAGGCGCCCGTGGTGGCGTGATCCCCGGATCGCGGCGACGGCCGCGATCGGGATCGCCGTCGGAGCTGTGCTGGCGTCGCTCCTCACCCGGTCCGGGCGTGCGGGCGTTCCGGTGGAGTACGACGTCGGCCTCCCGGATACGGCCGGCATGATGACGGCGTCCCAGGACGTCGGTTTCGCCGTCTCCCCCGCCGGAGACTTCGTGGTCTACGAGACCACGCGCGGCGGCCGGAGCGAGCTCTGGTATCGCTCGCTGCTCGATGCCACCGTGCGGCGGATCCCCGGCACCGACGACGGATCGCAGCCGGTGATCTCGCCCGACGGCAGCCGCATCGCCTTCTTCCACCTCGCGGACGGGGGATGGACCGTCGAGGTCCTGCCGGTCGAAGGCGGCACCTCGACCACCCTCGGCCGCGGCGTCGGAATCTTGCGGAAGCTGCTGTGGCCTACCGAAGGACGAATACTGCTCCTCCAGAGCGACGCCAACATCGCCCGCTGGCTCGATCCGGAACGGGGACCGGTCACGACGCTCCCGATCCGGTACTGCGAGGGCCAGTCGCTGATCCCGGACGGAGACGGCCTGCTCTGTGGGGGGGGAGGGGCCAAATGGGGCCACCGGATCGCGCTCGGGGACACCGCGTTCGAGCGGCGACTCTGGCGTGCGGAAGACAGCAGCCGGGTGTTTGGCTCGTCGTTCCGGGTCGTCGAAGGGCACTATCTGACCTACGTCTCCATCGACGGCGATCTGCTCGCGGCACCGGTGGACCTCAGGACCGGTCGGGTGGGTCGGTCCGTGCGGATGGCGAGCGGCATCGGACTCGCCGACTACACCGCGAATGGGAGCTTTGCCATCGCCTCTTCCGGCACCCTGGTGTACGCCCGGGGGGACAACCGATCGGTCGGGCACCTGGTTCACCTCAGCGATGCGGGAATCGACACGCTACCGCTCGGCAGAGAGGCCTTTCTCACCTTCGAGTACAGTCCCGACGGTCGTCGCCTCGCCGCGGTGGTCGAGGGGCTCGAGGGGATGGAGCTCAGGATCTACGACCTGTCGTCCGGTCGATACCTGACCTGGATCCGGCGGCCGGTCATCACGCATGCGGTATGGAGTCCGGCGGGGGATCGCCTGCTGTTCGGCGCCAGCGATTCGCTGTTCGTGGGTTCACCGGACCGCTCGGGCGCCCCCGAGTTCCTGCTGCACGTGCCGAGGTTCGAAGCGTTGCAGTGGATGCCCGACGACCGGCTCTTCGGGATCCGGTGGAACCCGAACGCAGCGGTGGCTCTGCGCCTCGACCAGCGGCCGGTCACGATCGACTCACTCTTTTCGGACACCGGGTTCTTCTGGCTGTCCGCCGACGGGCGGTGGGTTGCGTACAACAACGCCGCCTTCACGGAGGCCTGGATCGAGCCGCTGCCGCGCGACGGCCGCCGGTTCCAGGCGGCGGCCGGAAATCTGTCGGAGATTCAGTGGCTGTCGGCGAGCGATCTTGCTGTGTCGATCATGGACGGACCTCGCACCCGGCTGGAGCGGGTGACGGTGGTTCCCACGGCCCATCCGCCGGTTCGCAATCGGGGCTGGTGGGCCGACGCGCCGGAGTTTCGAGAGACCAACGGACCGTCGTTCGCGACGGCGCCAGGTGGGGGCGTCATCTACCTCCGGGGCGCAGTCGGCAGGCCGGCCTCCTATCTCCGCGTGGTGCCGCACTGGGTGAAGCGGATGAAGGAAGCCGTCGACGAGGCCAACCAATGAGCGAGGCCGGGGCTCGCTTGAGGGCCGCCCTGGCCGACCGCTACCGCCTCGAGCGGGAGCTGGGCGCGGGCGGGATGGCTCGACGGGCGGTAGGGCGGCACGACGGTAGGTCGGTAGGAGCACGATGACCGAAGGTGTCGATCGACTGACACGAGCCCTGTCGGATCGGTACCGCCTCGAGCGGTGCCTCCGCGAGATGGAGATTGCGGTCACGCTGCACCCCCCCACGGCCTCCGCGCTCCGACTCGGGCGACGCGACCGGAACGGTGTTTGACGTCGTGCGCCACGGCGAAGGGGAATCCCTGCTCGACCAGTTGAACGTGGAGCAGCAGACGGCCGCTCGGCGGTACCTTGCCTGCGGCCCGGCTCCGGATGGTCGCCGGGACACTGCTGGCGTGCTCGAGCCGCGCGCCGTGAGCATCAACTGAGCACAAGCCAGAGAGGACCATGGAGCCCGGTCACACCATCGCCCATTACGAGATCGTCAGGCGCCTCGGCCAAGGCGGAATGGGTGTCGTATATCAGGCTCGGGACACCAAGCTCGACCGGACGGTCGCCCTCAAGTTCCTGCCGCCTCAGCTCGCCGTCGATCCCGAGGCCAACGCGCGCTTCATCCGGGAAGCCAAAGCCGCCTCGGCACTGGATCACGCGAACATCTGCACGATCTA
>JBDHDN010000569.1:0-2561 GCA_039591485.1 Gemmatimonadota bacterium | reverse complement strand
CGGGCCGGCAGTCAGGACATCTGGATCGTGGGCACGGGCGGTGAGGACCTCCGGCGGCTGACCGACTTCCCGGAGAACGAGAACGCCCTCGAGTGGTCACACGACAGCCGGACGGCGTACTTCTGGTCGGATCATGAGGCAACGCAAGTCGGCGACATCTGGAGGGTGTCGGTGGATGACGGTGCCGTCGAGCGGGTCACGAACGTCGGCACGGCTGGAGACGTCGAGACGAGCCGGACCACACCTCACGTGTTCATCAGGCACTTCGGCGGCGCCGGCCAACTCGTGCTCAGCATGATCGCCGAGCCCGGCGGCGATCTCGTCACGCTGTACGACCGCACGAGCGTGTTGAACCTCTCGCACGTCGCCATCGCACCCTCCGGCGATCGACTCGTCGCCCTGCTCGAGCGCGAGGGGGGGGCGTTCGGGTCGGCCGTGATCACCACCGAGGGCGACGTGCAGCCGATCCTCGAGGGGCGCGAGAGCATCGGCGCCTGGTCCCCCGACGGCGAGCAGTATGCGTACTTCTCGCAAGGCGCCGGCGCGAAGCGACAGGAAGACCTGGCACTGTACACCTTCAGCGATGGCTCGACCGTCCGCCTGACCGACACGCCGGAGGACGAGAGCAGCGCGCGCTGGACGCCCGACGGCAGCCACCTGGTATTCGCGCGCGGCGACTATTTCGAGCGCATCGTCCAGGTCGACATGAGCAGAGGACGGTAGGACGGAGAGGCGGATGGACGAATGGGCGGATGGACGGACGACAAACGGAGCGTTGCTCCTTGGCCGGTCCGCCGCCAGACACCGTCCGTCCCAGCCGAGCCAGGATTGCACCCCTGGCTCGGCCTCCTTGGGGGGCGTCCTGAAGGACGCTGCGGCGCCACGTGCCTTTCAAGGCAGGTCGGCCCGCCGCCGAGCCCGCGCTTGAGCGCGGGAACAAGCGTGCCCCTTTTGAAAGCAACGTCCCGCCACTCGACGGGGCAATTCGGTTACGCCACGACCATCGACTCACGATATCCTTGCCCCGCGGCTCGGTGGAGCGTGCAGGTCGTCCGCGTCTGAGCGCACCGAGGTTCGCCGACCGAGAAGCGGTGCCGGCGTGGCGAGTTCGGTAGACGCGGAGGCCTGGCAAGTCTCTGAGCGGACGCTCGTGTGGGCTCGAACCCCGCCGCCGGCACCCGCCGCGCCAGGCTGCTCCAGGGTTGACACCCTACGGGAGGCCTCCTGAAGGACGCGAAAACGCCACGTGCCTTTCAAGGCAGGTCGCACCGCCGCCGAGCCCGCGCTTCAGCGCGGGACCGCGGATCGTCAAGACGAGCCAGCGGTACAAGCTCGTCCCAACACGGGGTCCCTGCTACAGCCAGGTCATCCCCTGCACGTCCAGGTTGGTGAGCCCTGCCTGCCGCGCGTGGTCGACGACGTCGTTGTACTCGCTGCGGCGGAGGGGGCGAGCGATGGCGGGATACTCGTCCGCTTTGTGCATCGGCCGGTACTGCGACATGATGTTGACGTAGGTGTCCTTCGGCAGGTGCGCCGCGATCCAGTCGATCACCTCTTTGCTGCCGCTCACTCCGTTCGGCATCACCAGGTGCCGGATCATGAGCCCACGGTACATGAGCCCGTCCGCCGCGGGCTTGGCGACACCGACCTGGCGGTGCATCTCGAGCAGTGCCGCCCGGGTGAGCTCCGGATAGGTATCCGCGCCCGACGAGTACCGCGCCGCCATTGCGCCGTCCGCGTACTTGAAGTCGGGCAGGTAGATGTCCACCACGCCTTCCAGCAACACCAAGACATCCAACCGCTCCCAGCCGCACGTGTTGTACACCAGCGGCAGGCGCAGCCCCTCGGCGGCCGCGATGTCCAGCGCCTGGACGACGTGCGGTGAGTAGTGCGTGGGTGTCACGATGTTGACGTTGTGACAGCCCAGCCCCTGGAGGTTGAGCATCATCCGGGCGAGATCCTGGACGCGCGTCGCGGTCCCCTCCCCGCCCTGGCTGATCTCCCAGTTGATGCAGAACACGCAGCGCAAACCGCAGTTGCTGAAGAACACGGTGCCGGAGCCGCCGCGGCCGACCAGCGCGTCTTCCTCACCGAAGTGCGGGTGATACGACGCCGTCTCGAGCTGCGCACTGCCGCCACAGAAGCCCCGCTCGCCGTCGAGCCGCCCGGTGCCACACGTGCGCGGGCACAGCGAGCACTGTCGCATCCGCTCCCACAGCGCCTCGCCGCGCTCGGCGAGCTCGCCGGTGCGGTGGAGCTTGAGATACCCGGGCTCGAAGTCGGTTGCTATCGCGGACGCCGCTCGCGCCTGCTGCCGGCACCCGGTGAGCATTGCCCCAGCACCTGGCGTCGCAGCCGCGACCGCCGCCGAAGACACCGAACCGACAAAGGTCCTACGTGACTGGCCCGTCATGGCAGCACCTCCTGCCACACGGTGATCGAGGGTGGCCACCTCATCATGCGACGGCTCGGGTGGCGTCGCAAGCATTAGGAGTCTGGGATCGGAAGTACCTCCATCCAGATTCGCGCGGAATCGCGCGCGAGCCGGTGCACCGAAACAT
>JBDHDN010000568.1:0-2563 GCA_039591485.1 Gemmatimonadota bacterium | reverse complement strand
GACGCGGCGATCACAAGTGTGAGGAACGCGGCACCGAAGACGCCAGCGGCAACGGCCGCCAAACCTCGGACCGTCCAGGAACCGACCGCAATCTCGTTCTGGAACCCGCCGATGGCCACCGCAGCAAGCAACAGCACGCAGGTCGCGAGGCCATCCATCACGCGCTCGGTCACCAACGAGCCAAGCGCGGTCGAGAACGGGGAAGCCGTGAGCTCGCGCACCGCATACGCCCGAACGAGTTCACCCAGGCGCGCCGGCAGCAGGTAGTTCATCAGGGTGCCGGCTGCCGTCGCATGAAACAACGGGGCGAATGCAAGGGTGCGCCCCTCCGGTCGTAGAATCTGCCGCCAGCGAAGGACCCGGATCGGAAAATGGGCGGTCGTGATCAGCGCCACCGCGCCTACCAGTGGCCAGGCACGGACGCCCCGTATCCTGACGAGCACCTCGTGCAAGTCCACGTCATGGAGCGCCCAGTACAGAAGGAGCAGCGCGATGGCCAACGGGACCACGCTGCGACAGCGTCTTGCGGCGCTACTCGAAACCGTCAGCAACCCGAGCCCGTTGCCGTCGCTGGCGACTGCCACCTGGTTCCCATGACCCCTCGAAGGCAGATGTACGAATGGCCGCCCACGCGCCATGTGGCCGCACGAGCGACCTCATCCCCGGCGGCACTCACCGGCATCACGTCAGAGCCGCAAGGAGCATTCCCGGCTCCGAACATCCGACGGCAGACTCGCGGCGAGCTCCCCGATTGTGGTATTCATGCAACACCCACCCGATTCCTGTCAACACGGGACCTTTCGCTTCCCTCAGGCCTGCCCAACGCCTTCGAGGGTCGAACGCAGCCGGGAGGCAGGCAGTCGCGCGCACGGGAATTGCTCTCGAAGCGGCTGCCCTTCGGAGCAGGCATACCAGGCGCCGACCGGCAGCGGCGCCCCGAGCCGCCCTCGTAACCACAGTGACAGGAACACACGAGCATGGCACACGCCCCAACGCAGTCCACCGGGGTACCCCGGCGAGAGCAGGCTCCGGCGTGGTTGGTATGGCTGTGGCGGATGGCCGCGGTCGGCCTCGCCGCCGCGAACGCCGGAGCGGGCATGCTCCGCCAGTCGATGAACGCCGACGGGATGAACTACCTCGACATGGGCGACGCCTTCATGCGCGGCGACTGGGCAGTCGCGATCAATGGCACCTGGAGCCCGCTCTACGGGTTCATCCTCGGACTCACGATGGAGCTGGCCAAGCCCCCTATCGAGTGGGAGTTTCCGACCGTTCACGCCGTCAATTTCGTCATCTTCCTCGTGGCACTCGTCAGCTTCGAGTTCTTCTGGCGCCGGGCAACGGACGCGTACTACCGTCAGGAGACGGATGACCCCGACGGCCGAGTGGAGCAGCTGCCCAGGTGGGCATGGTTTTCCGTCGGGTACGGCCTGTTCATCTGGTCGTCGCTCGCCCTCATCGAGATCTACTCGGTCACTCCCGACATGATCGTCGCGGCGTGTGTCTTTTTGGCAACCGGCCTGGTGCTCCGGATAGGCGGGAGCGGAGCCACGTGGAGGAGGTTCGCGCTCCTCGGAATCGTCCTGGGGGTTGGCTATCTGGCCAAGGCAGTGATGTTCCCGCTTGCCTTCGTGTTTCTCGCGGCTGCCGTGCTCGCGCAGCGCGCTCCGCTGCGGGGCACGATTCGGATGCTGCCCGCCCTGGCGACGTTCCTGATCGTGTCGGGCCCCCTGCTCACCGCGCTGTCGATGGCCAATGGCCGATTCACCTTCAGCGAGGTCGGGAAGCTCACATACCTCAAGCACGTGCACGAAGTCCCCTTCCCCCATTGGCGCCCGGGAGTGGTCGAGGTCGCCGGTGCTCCGGAGCACGGGGTGCGCACGATCGGTCAGGATCCGACGATCTACGAGTTCGCCACCCCCGTAGGCGGCACCTACCCGCTGTCGTACGATCCGTACTACTGGTACAAAGGGCTGGTACCGAGCGTCGACATCCCGAAACAGAGTAAGGCGCTGGCGGTGAACCTGCGTTTCTACTTCGATCTGTTCCTGCGGGCGCAGGGCATGTTCTTCGGCGTCGCAATCGTTCTGGTCGCAGTGGCCCTGCTCGATCGGCCCGACCGGTCTCCATATGCCGGGTGGCCGCTGCTCCTCATCTCCTCCGCAGCTTTGGGCGCCTATGCGCTCGTGCATGTCTGGTTCCGGTACGTCGCGCCGTTCGTCGTGCTGCTGTGGGCCGCGGTCCTTCTGTCGATACGGCTGAAAGCCAAGCCGGCACAGCGACGATGGCTCACCGTAAGTGGCGGCGTGCTCGTGTTCTCCGTCGTCGTGAACATCGCGGCGTTTCATGTCGAGGGCCTCAATGCGCTCGTACGGTTCGTGCCCAGTTCGGGTGGACTCGTTGGCGGCGGAGGCGGCCGCACTGCATCTGCCAGCCCTCCGGACGTCGCCCGTGGTCTCGTCGCGTTGGGGCTACGCGAGGGAGATCAGGTCGGGTTCATCGGGTACTCGTTCGATGCCTACTGGGCACGGCTCGCACGGCTCAAGATCATAGCGGAGATCGT
>JBDHDN010000567.1:0-3836 GCA_039591485.1 Gemmatimonadota bacterium | reverse complement strand
TCAGCGGCCCGCCCCGCCTGAGTTGTGCCTTGAACAGCGGCACGACACTCCCATCAGAGCCCAGTACATTCCCGAATCGCACTGCGCAGAAACGCGTGTCCGCGTCCCTGAATTCCGGCAATTCGAGGACAATGCGCTCACCCGCCCGCTTGGTTGCGCCCATGACGCTCGATGGGTTGATCGCCTTGTCCGTGGATACAAAGGTGACGTTCGGCACCCCGCTCGCCACCGCGGCCCGGGCGACTGACAGGGTACCGATCACATTGTTGCGCACCGCTTCGACTATGTGCCGCTCCATCAGGGGCACGTGCTTGTGCGCCGCGGCGTGGAACACAAAGCGCGGCCGAACTTCCATGAAGAGGCGGTGCATGACACCCGCCTGGGTGACGCTGCCTACGAACGGGACAATCTCGATATTCGGGTGTGCGGCGCCAAGCTCGAGCTGCTGCCGATAAAGGCCGTTCTCTGACACGTCCACCAGGACGATCTGGCGGGGGCCCAACCGGGCCAACTGACGGGCGAGCTCCGAACCAATGGAGCCTGCACCACCGGTCACCAAGACGGTTGCTCCCTTCAAATCCCTGCACCGTTCTACGAGGGCAAGCTCCACCGCCTGGCGACCAAGCAAGTCAGCCACATCCACATTCCGGAGCTGGCTCAGACGCCCGGACCCGTGAAGTAGGTCCTGTAAGCACGGGACGGTCTTGAAGGGCACGCCGGTTTCCATCGCGCGCTTCACGATACGCCGCATCTGTTCGGCGGTGGCGTCCGGGATCGCGATGATCAAGAGATCTGCGTCGTAGACGCGCGCCAGCTCTGCCAGTTGGGTTGTTTCACCCAGAACCGTCACGCCGTGCAAGCGAGTGCCTCGGAGTCGGAGATCATCGTCGACAAGGCCCACCACATCGATCCCCTGACGAGCGTCGTGTTGCAGCTGGCGAACCAGCGCTTCACCCGCCTCACCCGCTCCGATGACGAGGGCACGTGCTGTCCGGGAGGCTTTGACCTTGAGATCCCGGCGAAATACCCCGTTCTCATCCAGAATCCGCACCCCAAACCGAAGACCGCCGGCAATGAAGACGAAGAACATCCCTTCCAGGAGAAGGACCGACGGCATCACTGGAGGAATCTGCCCGACCAACGTGAGCAGCCCCGCGAACAGCACGCTCCCTACGGCAGACGCGTTGAGTAGAGCAATCAGGTCCCTGAGGCCAACGTGGAGCCAGGACGCTCTGTAGATCTTGAACACGGCAAGGCCCGTGAGCCTCGCCAGAAGAAGAAGGGAGACGGTCGAGCCAAACACCGCCACCAATTCGCCTGGAATCTGCCCTTCGTATCGGACGAAGATGGCCAGTGAGTAGGAGACGAGCGCAATGACGAAATGAGTGATGAAGGTGATTGCTGCTCGACCCTGAAGCAGGGAATCGACACGTACGCGAAAGAATCGCGTCCGGGGAGAGTCGGTCGCGGAGGTCATCTCACCACTCCAGGGGGGGCGGCCTTCAAAAATGGGCGCCATGAATACGATTCGAGGCGTCAAAGAACCGTCAAAGAGAGCGTCATGGACCTTGACGCTTACCCTTCTCCGGCGGAGGAGCAGAGAGCTCAGAGACCTCCAAGCGAATATCAAACAAGAACTTATGTCATGAACCACCCAAGTGGAGTGAAGTTGCCCGTTCGGAGCGCTGTTGCGGCGGCGCAACAACCGTAAGCTTCGGACCCGATGGGCCTTCGGACACCGCCGATCGCCGCAGGGCGCCTCGAGCGACTGCCGGAGAGGCTTGTTTCCGTCATCACCCGGCTGCCGCGGCCGGCCCAGATACTCGCCATCCTGGCGCTTTGCTACATCCTGACCCGCAGCGCGAACGGTGCTCGTCGCAAGGGACGACGGAGCGTGGTGAAGGAGTGGTCGTGGGAGGGGAGCGGCGGAGGCGGAAGGCGGCCCGTAACCGACCGGGTTGCGTCAGGCGTCGAACTCCTCAGGCGCGGACAGGTCGAATACGAACCCGGGGACGGGCTCGGCCTCTGTCGCCCACGTGCGGTCGCAGTGCTGTCGCGTGAGGCCCGAACCGGCTGCGGGATGTGTTCCTCAGGTCGTTTCCTTCTCCAACTCAGAAACCACCGCGCGGAACTTGCCTGCACTGGTGCGCGGAATGTCGTCAACGAGGTCGACGATCACTTCCACCTCACCCATCCGCTCGCGCAGTTGGCGGGTGATCAAGCGGCTCGCGTCATCCGTGTAGTTGGCGTCTGGAACGACGCGCACGCGGATCCTATTCAATGTCTCTTGGACGATCTGCCCCTCGCGCACAGGCAGGTCTTTCGCTTGAAATACTCGGTGGAGCCGCCCGACCCGTCGTCCATCCTGAGTCATGAGCACATCGTCCGACCGGCCCTCGATCCTGTAGAATCGGGGTCCGGTCCATCCTCTGTGAGGCGCTCGACGATGCCCACCTCCGGCCATTCATGTAGCACGCCATGCTCGCACTCGGATGCGAACGCGACAGCTTCGGTCATCCCGTACGTTTCCCGCACCGGGCAGCCCAGACCGTCCTCGATGATCGCGCGCTGTTCGGCCAGGAGCGTCTCGGCATTGGTGATAGCGACCCTCAGCCCGAGATCGGTCCGTCCGGTCCTTGCCGCTTCCCTGGCGAGGGCCACCAAAGACGACGTGTACCCGAAGACATAGCGGATACGGTACCGAACCAGGGCATCGCAATACAGCGGGAGGAAGTCCGGAGAAAGGTGGTAGGAGGACATGTAGAGTTGGTTCTGCGCGGCATTCCAAACCCAAAACGGCGGGCGGCGGGCGCTCACGGGGGTGACGAGTTCGCCACTCACCATGGCCCAACGGTCCCCGGGACCGAGCCCGTGCCACCCACGGCTTCGGACGGCCGACAGAGCATAGAGCTCCTGATCCATCCGCCGACTCCGGTACACCGTGACGGGTTTGCCAGTCGTCCCGCTCGTGCGCTCCTCGGCAAGCCTCCACAGGGGGCGGTCGTCGGCCACGAACTGCTTCGGGTCGGCGCGAACCACGTCCTTCTCCAGAATGGGCCAGTTCTCCAGCAGCTCCCACGACGCGCGATCGCCGCTCCGCCGTCGGTTTGACCAGTGGTCGCGGTAATAGGGCACCCGGGTCATCGCCCGCTCGAGAACGAACGCCAGCCGTTCCCGCCGCCATTCTCGCCATTGCTCCGGGCTCCAGGACTCGCGCTCCAGCGCCCGCTCGCGCAAGCGCCCTGTCATCGGGCCCGCACGACGCATCCGCAGCCGCGCGCCATGAACAGTCGCCGCCATGGATCTGAGCGGCGGTGGGAGTGCGTGGTACACCGAAAGGAGTCTGCCCATGTGTCTTGGCCCGAAACGGTATTCGATAATGGTGACACTCGACGGCACTACGGCTAGACGCGCCGGCAGTCGCTAGCGGTGACAATGAACCAGCTCAGAGTGTGCCGCGGCGCAGGCTTCGTCAAGCAAAATCCATCGGAGAAGACGGCGCCAATCCGGCCCCGCAGTCGCCTCAACCGGCACACAAAACGCCCGTATCCAGGTGGTGTTGAACGACGGGGTAGAGGAGCGTCCGAGTTGGGCGACGGGCCCGCTAGGCGCACGCTCCGGCGAGCGGGCCGTGTGCTGGTGGCCTATGCGCTCGGTATGCGTGAGAATATCCTAGCGGCCCTTCCCAGCCGATCCGTACATGATGTAGTGCCATGACGACGGCATCAGATGGTCAAACAGGGCCACATCGAAATAGGAAAGGAACTTCCTCTGGCGTTCGCTCCGGCCAAAGGAACCCACAAAGCCATTGGTTGAAAAGTTGACGTCATCAAACA
>JBDHDN010000566.1:0-2573 GCA_039591485.1 Gemmatimonadota bacterium | reverse complement strand
CGGCGCCGTGTTCCACCGTTGGGCTCCGTGCTCAAACGACAGCCGTTCCGTCCACCCGGAGCACCGGCAGCACCGGGATGGCCCCGTCACGCTCACGCTGCGTGATCCGCGGGCGCTCGCCATCGGACACCAGCCAGCGATCGAACGTCGGCGCCTCTACTGCGGCATCGACCGGCGGAAACCGCCCAGTCCAACTGTGATCGGCGTCGAACACGCCGATCAGGTCGTTGAGCACCGCCGTGGCGACGGGTAAGGCGCCGGCGCCCGTCCCTGCGTAGACCATCTCACCGCCATCGGGGGCGTGCGTCACCACCACATTGTTCACCCCGCGCACCATACCCAGATGTCCGTCGTGGCGCACCGCCATCGGGCGGACGGTGGCGGTAAGGCCCGCTGTCGATGCTTGGGCCAGCGCGACGAGCTTGACACGCAGTTCCAGGTCGCGAGCCCCCCGCACCAGCTCCGGTGCGACCGAATCGAGCCCTCGGGTGTCGATCTTCTGCCCGACGTACCGCCGCCCGGTGCTCCGCGCCAGCAGCAGGCTCAGCTTCTGTGCGGAGTCCCAGCCCGAAACATCGAGATCCGGATCGGGCTCCGTGACGTCGCGGGCCTGGGCAATCGCCAGCGCCTCGTGCAGATCGCTGCCTGCCTCGATGGACTCCAGCATGACGTTGCACGCGCTCGAGAGCACCGCACGAATCTCACGCACGTCGCCGCGTGCGAGCGGCCGTTCGAGTGCCAGGATGAGCGGCCACCCGGCGGCGACGGCATCGTGGTACGCGAGTCGTACTCCGTGCTGAAACGCCAGCCGGTCGAGCGCCTCGCCATGGGCCCTGAGCAGGACCTTGTTGGGTGTCACCACCGGTCGGCGTCCGACAAGCGCTCGTTCGACGAGTTCCCGCGCGCCGAGCCCGCGGGTGAGATCCACCAGCACATCGAAATGCAGCCGCTCCACGAGAGCCGCCGGGTCGTGGGTCACGTCTAGGTCGGCGAAGACCGGGTCGAGTCGCTTGTCCCGGTCGATCTCCGCCACGCCCTCGACGCTGAACGCCAAGTGGTTGCGCTCGGCGATCTGCGTCGCCCGCTCGCGGATCAGCCGCACGAACGAGGCGGCCACGCTGCCCGCCCCGAGTATCCCGACGCTGACCGGCCGGATCTCACGCACCGTGATCGGCACTGCGTCACGTGGCATCTCGCCACGGAAGCGCGAGAGGAATGTGGCAATCTGGTCGGTGTCCAGCAGGAACGCGTCGTGGCCGTTGGGCGACCGGATCTCGTCGTACTGCACATCTCGCCCGAGATGCGCGAGCACGTCCGCGCCCTGCTTCACTTCGTCGGGCGGATAGAGGTAGTCGGAGCTGATCCCGATCACGAGGGTGCGGCAGGTCACCCGGTCGAGTGCGCTCACCAGATCCCCACGGCCCTCGCTGACGTCGTGCAGGTCCATCGCCCGGCTGAACAGCAGGTACGTGTAGGGATCGAACCGCTTGGTGATGCGGCGACCGTGATGGCGCAGCCACGACTCCACGTTGAACATCCCGCGATCTTTGAGCGTGGCACCGGGCGGCCGAAACCACTCGCGGCCGAACTTCTCCTCGAGACCCGTGGGCGAGCGATAGCTCAGCATGCCTACACCGCGGGCCACCATCTGCCCCTGCGTGGCTACCTGCTCGTTCTCGGCGAAGTCCAGCTCGATGCCGCGGCGCTGGAGCCAGTTGAGCCCGATCTGATGCGGCGAGGTCCGCAGCGGAGCTGCGACCACGGCCACGATGTCCACCAGGTCCGAGCCCTCGATCGCCCACTCCCAGGCGATCATACCGCCCATGCTCGGTCCGATCACCAGGGACAGCCGCCGGATCCCCAGGGCCTCCACGAAGAGACGCTGCACCCGCATCATGTCGAGCGGGGTGAGCAGCGGGAACCGATCGAGGTATGGCTCGCCGTCGACCGACGGGAAGCGCGGCCCGGTCGTGCCGTAGCAGCCGCCGATCAGGTTGGGACAGACGACGAAGTGCCGGTCGGTATCGATGGCGCGGCCCGGCCCGACGAGCGGCTCCCACCAGCCGGTGTACTGGTCCAGGTACTCGCCGGCGACGTGGCAGTCGGCGGTCATCGGGTGGACGATGAGCACCGCGTTGTCGCGGGCGTCGCTCAGCTCGCCCCACGACTCGTAGCTCACCTGGATCTGAGGCAGGTAGCCGCCGTGCTGCGCTCGGAACGGCTCGGAAAGAGCGAGCTGAACCACGCGGCCCAGCTCGACCGTCGGCGACTCCCACCAGAGGCTGCGGCGCTCGTCCATACTCGGGGGTGCCGCCCGCTACATCCCGTACTTCTCGATGATACCCTTCTTGTCGAGCCCGAGGATGCCGTACTTGTCCCCGACCTTGGTGAAGGACTCGAGCGCCCGCTCGAGCATCGGAACGTCGTGGTCGGCGGAGAGCTGTGTCCGAATGCGCGCCTGCCCCTGCGGCACGACCGGGAAGAAGAACCCGATTACGTAGATGCCCTCGGCATACAGGTCGCGCGCGATGTCCTGTGCGAGCTTCGCGTTGAACAGCATGACTGGCACGATC
>JBDHDN010000565.1:0-2584 GCA_039591485.1 Gemmatimonadota bacterium | reverse complement strand
GCTGAGCCGGTAGCGCTGCGCCTGACCGAACCGGCCTCCGGCGCAACGGTCGGAATCGCCTACGACGTCGGGCGGTTCACGCCACGGCTCGTTCGGCTACTCCGGGGAGCCGACTGCCTGTTGCTGGAGGCTAACCATGACGATCAGCTGCTGCGTGCCGGTCCCTACCCTGCCTCCGTCCGATCGAGAATCGCCGGGCCCACCGGTCATCTCTCGAACTGGCAGGCATCGCAGACCGCTGCCGAGCTCTGGCACGAGGAGCTGCACACGGTGGTGCTTGTGCACCTTAGTGAGCGGTGCAACCGGCCCGAGCTGGCCCGCGACGCGGTGCTCGGCGCCCTGACGGCCCGAGGCTTTGGAGGCCGGCTCCTGGTGGCCTCACAGGATCGGCCGCTCCCGCCGATTACCGTGCGCCGCGGGCAGCTAGCCTTGGACCTGTTCGACTAGCTCCAGCTCGGCCGACTTGCCGCGCCAGTTATCCACGGCCGCCGGCTCCCATTCGCTGATCATGCGCAGGAACGCACTGGTCATGGTCGGGTCGAACTCGCTTCCCGCACGATCGCGGATATAGTCGAGGATGCGGTCCTGCGGCCAGGCTCCGCGGTACGGTCGATCGGTGCGGAGCGCGTCGTACACGTCACACACGTGCACGAGTCGGCTTACGTAGTGACACTCGCGCGGAAACGCGAATCGCGGGTATCCGCCGCCGTCGATCATGATGTGATGCTCGTACGCGACGATCGCGGCGAGATCCAGATCCGGCTGCGATTCGAGGATGACTTCCGCTCCGGCGACAGGGTGGCGGTTGACCAGCATGCGCTCGGCGGCGGTGAGCTTACCTGGTTTGATCAACACCTCGTGTGGAATACAGACCTTCCCGACATCGTGGAGGAGCCCCGCGACACCGACCGAGCGAATCTCGGTATCGCCGAGTCCGATCCACTCTGCCAGCGCCATCGCCAGGACACTGACATTGAGCGAGTGCGTGGTCGTGTATTCGTCGTAATCCCTGAGCTGGGCGAGCGGCAGCAACAGCTCCTGGTCGCCGTGCATCGCCACTGCGAGCGATCGCACCACCGTCTCTGCCTCCATCAGTGGAAGCGGGGCGCCGCGCGTGATCTCGCCGTGTATCCACTCGAGGGTCTCGGCCTCCTCGACGAGTCCGAGGGCCAGCGACACGCCGGCGATGGGAACGTCGAGAGGCTCCTGCTCGTCGCGCAGCCCGATGGCGCCCCACCGGATCGCGCTGGGTCGGGCCGGGCGCATCTCGGCGGTCCGCGACGGCTGCTGGCCGAGCTGCATGAGCACCGCGTCGAGGAACCCTTCGAGTTCATCGCGCGTGACCGACGCCTCGAACTCCACACTCTGGATCCCTGCCGTCGCGAGGCGGGCGGCCCAGTCCCAGTCACGCATCTCCCGGAGTCCCTGTCCCTGGAAGAGCACTTCTGCCTCGAGGAACCCGAAGGTCACCCGGTCCGCACCATCCAAGGTCAGACGGAGCTTCTCGAACGTGTAGTCCAGCACGCGCTCGCGCGCCGCGTGGCCCTCGGGGTAGAGCGCCAGCACCGACAGGGCCCGCGCCAGGGTGTGCAGGAACTCAGACGGTCCGGTGGAGCTCATGTGACCTCCTCCGTGGCGGTCGCGGCCCGCGCGATCTCGGGATCGGTAGAAGCGGCCGCGGTATCCAGGATCGGCCGCACGGTGGGGTTCGCGCGATGGGCCCGAAGCGCAGCGAGCGCCTCGACGTAGGTTCGGCTCTTGGCTGGCGACCGCAAGTTGAGCCAGCTGCGGCGGGGGCGAACGCACTGCAGAAGCGCCTCGACGGCCAGCGGATCGTCGGCTGCGCCCAGCGCCCGAATGGCCATCACGGCGAGCCGCTCGCTCCCGTGCGCAACCAGCGCGGCGACGTCCGCGACCACCGACGCGGGGCACCGATCCGCGGCGGCCAGCAGACCGGTCTCCCGGATCTGCTCGTTGCGGTCGCGCAGCGCGAGGGTGATGGCGTGCTCGCGAAGGTCGTCGTCGTGCAGCATCAGACGGATCGCCTCGATGCGTACTCTCGGATCGGCGGATGTCGCGAACGTCATGAGGTCGAGGCTCTCGGGCACGACGGCGACGTCGCCAAGCAGGCGGAGCATGTTCCGCTGGACGTACCAGGGCGCATCGGGTATGCGTGCCGCTGCCAACGGCGCAACCGCACGGCCGAGGCGCACGAGTCGGTCGAGCACGATCCGCCGGGTTTGGGCGGACTCCGCCACGGCGAGCGTGTCGAGCAGCGCATCGGCCGCGCGCGGACCGGCGCGAGCCAGTAGCCGGTCTACCGCCGTCACGTCCAGAGGGCTCTCGAGCAGGAGGCGCGCCAAGGCTTCACCGGTGATCAGTTGCTCCCAGACCGAGTCGAGGGCCACGCTTGGGGAGGCTCCGTCGAGCAGCGTTAGCAACTCGCTGGTGCGACCGGTTTCCTCGAGCCGGAGAACCGCACTCGCCAGGGTCTCGCTCGGCTTGCCGATCTCGAGGGCCATCTGTACGACATGCATCGGATCGGCGAGGACGCGGCGATCGCTCACGCCGAGGAAGACCCGCC
>JBDHDN010000564.1:0-2584 GCA_039591485.1 Gemmatimonadota bacterium | reverse complement strand
TGAGGCAGTTGTCCTTCCCCTCGAGATCGTGCGGAACGACGGTGGGCTTCGTGTCCTGCGCCTGCGCCTGCGTCGGAACCGCGACCGCGATCGCAAGAAGCACGGCTGCTGCGGACAGCAATCTCACAACACGCATGCGTTCTTCCTCCCCGGTTACTGGTCAGCGTCCTGCATTGTCACTCCAGAGCGCCCGTCGACGCCCTAGCCATAATACCCGTCAATCTCGGTCCCGGTCCAGGAATCCGCTACCCCCAAGGGGGGCGCCGCGGCGGGCGCTGCCGCCTCAGTCGCCGCCCGGAATGGCGGCGCCGTGGCAGGCTGTGCACACCGTCGGGTTCGTCTTGCGCCACCGCTCGGCATCGAAGTCCGACCCGTGCGGGTTGAAGCGGGTGTGACACCGGAGGCAGTCGCGCTCGGTGTGGCATGCCACACACGATTCGAGATTCTGCCGTGCGACCAGGCCGTGGCCACCTATGAAATTCCGGTTGCCGTCGTGGTACCCGGCGCCGATATCCCGTCCATCCGACACGAGGCCGGCCTGCTGGTGGCAGGCCTGACAGAACTGCCCCGGATTGTGGCACGTCGAGCACTCGGTCTGCCGGTTGTACGCCGCGCTCGGGTGCCCCTGCAGGAAGTCGGCGGGGTGGTAGCCTCCCGCCGGTGACGCCGCATCTGGGCGGTGACATGCCAGGCAGTCGGAACGCACGTGGCACGTCGCGCATTGCTCGGGCGACGCGGAGGCTTCGCTCGCATGTTGGGAGCGCCACTCGAAGGCATGCGAGGACGGTGCGGGCGGCTGCACGTGACACATGCTGCAGTCGGACACCTGCGGATTCTGGTGCTCGCTGATGCCGTGGCAGGCCATGCAGGTCGCGACGTTGGCACGCACCACCGCCGTCTCCTGCACGTGGCACTGCGCGCATTCGAGCTGAGGGTGCGCGGTGTGAGAGAACTTGAGATTCGCGGGCGAGCCGTCGCTGGGCGGCGACCAGTCCACTCGCCGCGCCATATTGCCGTCGTGGCAGCTCGCACAGTACGAGGGATCCGGATAGGCGGCCTCCCCCGACGTTATCCCTCCGTGACATGCGGAGCAGTCGCCCATCAGCATGCCGTGCTTCTCGTGGTCGAAACCGTCGCGGAGCGGGACGTGGCTTCCGCGATCCGCCGGGCCGGTGGACGCGGCGGCGGCGACGACCGACGCAACAGCGAGTGTGACGAGCGCCTTCATCGCGACCCCCGCATTTCCGGAATCCTCAAGATCGAAGGATGCAAGCCGCGGCTGCGGCTGCCCGAGGAGCTCAGCACGAAGGTGAGTCCGGCCGAGAACCGCCAGTGATCCCACTCCGAGCGGAGCGCGTCCGGCCGCTCACGCGTCTCGTCATAGCGGATGGCACCCACATTCGCGAAGATCCCGGGGATCGGCTGCAGCTCGAGCCGGGCCCCGTACGAGTACACTTCCGCATCCCAGAAGCGGTACTCCAGGGGCCGCTCCAGGTAGCCGCCGTGGGCCGTGAGCGCGACGTGTCGCAACGGCTCGAAGGTGATCCGGCCGTTGAACCCCTGCGATGACGCACCGGGCCCGTACTGGGCGGCGTAGGTGGCATCGAGCACCAGCCACTGCACGCCGGCGTACGTGGCACCCGCCGACCAGCGCCACCCGGAATCCTCCGTCGCCACCGAGAGCGGTGACGGCGGGTTCTCGGTGTCGCCCGAGTTGTCCACCAGGCTGCCACCCTGGTTGTAGGAGTAGGCCTCACCCCGGGTACGCAACTCGAGGCCCGGGATCACGTAGAGGCCGATGGAGCCGTATCGTGTGGAGTAGCCCGCCGGACTGAAGACGCCCCAGATGCTCCACAACGGGAAGCTCGGTCGGTACCAGCGATTCCCCACCACCAACCGGACCCAGTTGCCGGGATCTTGGTAGGCGACCTGCACGTTACTCGTGCCGATGTCCCCCTGCCCAAAATCGTATTCCATGCCGCCCGTGACGGTGAAGCCGGCCCCGGGGCGCACGGCCGCCTCGACCGCACCACGGTCGCTGGTCGGTCGATCCACCTCGGTATCGATCAGGCGCTGATAGATCACCCGGAGATCGAAGCCCGACAGACTCACGCCCGCCGTCCCGCCAACGATCACTTCGCGCTCGGCCGGCTGATAGTCGTCGAGCGGATTGAGGTCCTCGCTGTTCACCGGCAGCAGCGCTGCCTGCGCGAGCGCCCAGCCGCCGTAGGCCGAGAGCTTGAGCCGGCCACCGATCGGCCGGATCGTCGCCTGTGCACCATCAAAGCCCCAGAAGCCGAGCCGGGAATACACGTGTGTGCGGCCGGCCTGGACCGTCAGGAGAGGATTGCTGTACTCCGCGTACGCTTCCAGCAGCTGGCCCTGCGGTCGCGTGCCGGGCCACACAGTGCCGTCCTCAAGATCCGTGTTGTAGCGGCCCTTGACGTGCAGCTTGAGCCCCTGGATCCCGAAACCCCAGATCGAGGCGTCGATCGTGCTGGTGAGCGGCGCGCCGCGCCGCTCCTCGCCCAGATCGAAGTAGGTGCAGAAGTCGGCGCCGGTACCGCACTGCACGGCGATGCCG
>JBDHDN010000563.1:0-2585 GCA_039591485.1 Gemmatimonadota bacterium | reverse complement strand
CTTACGTCAAGGGCTGTGAGGGGGCACCTGCTTGCGGGGGAAACCCTTCGAAATGGGACCCGATCCGTACCCGTGCCAATCGCACCACGGCGATCTTCATCACGTTCCGTGATGCTTTCGGAAGGATCCCATCACCAAACTTGATGACAGATCGGGGGTTACCCATCGATCTACGTGATTGCTCTGACGGTAAGCCTCCCGTCGCCGGCGAGCACTACGGACAGAATGCTGCGGGAGTCGAAGCGGGTGCTGGCCAGGATGCGCAGCTCGCTGAGCACCTGGGGCGTCATCTCCTGGGCTTCGTCGATCAGCAGCACTGGACGCACGAGGGTGGAGTCGATGTGGGCGATCCAGCGTTCGCGCAGCGCCTTGAACCCGCCCCAGCGGTTGTGGGGCTTGAGCTGGACGCCGAACAGCTCGCCCATCTCGCGGTAGAAGTCGGCGACGTTGCTCTGGGGATGGGCCAGGGCGCCGACCGAGACCTCGCGCAGCGCTTCGAGTCGTTCGGCCAGGATGCGCAGCACCACACTCTTCCCGGTCCCGGGGTCGCCGGTGACGAGTGCGAAGCCGCCTTCGCGAACCAGCCCCTGCTCGATGCGCCAGCAGAAGCTCTGGACCTTGGGGACGACACGCAGCGCCTCGGTGGGCAGGTCCGGTGAGAAGGGGTTCCACTTGAGGCCATAGAGCGACAGGAGCTTCTTGTTCATGCGGTGTCCTCCGGGTCGGGCTCGGGGAGGTAGGCCGGGGGCTGTCCCGTGGCGGCGTACTCCTCGATGAGCGTGCGAAGTAACGGCGGCGTCTCGGTCGTCGAGGTCGGTGCGGCGGGCGTGGTCTCGACGTTCTCCTCGATGCGGCGCCGCGCCCCGTCGGCGTTGCGGGTCTTGTCGAGCGGGAAGAGCGGGCAGAGAGGCGACCCGGAGTGGGGATCGACGAGCTCGACGCTTCGCAGATCCCAGCGCGCGTAGCGGAGGTGGAGGGTGTCGAGCTGTCGGTATCGGGATGGCACCTCGAAGCGCACGCCATCGAGACTCACGGTGCCGTCCCCCTTGCGCTGTCTTCGGGTCACCTCGCACCGGAAGGCGCACCGCAGCGTCTCGGAGTCCGGGGCTTCACGCCCGACGTTGGGGGCGTCGAGGTAGCGACGGAGCGGCGAGGTCCCCAGCTCGCGGTGGGGCCGTTGGTTGTAGTCTCCCTCGACCCAAGCCTGGGTGGCATTGTTGAGCGTCTCGAGGGTGAGCTCGTCGTCGTTCTCGAGCATGGCGAGCAGGCGGTGCTCGACGTTGAGCCAGAAGTGCTCCTGCTTGGCGTTCTGGTAGGCGCTATAGGGCAAGGTGGTGGCGTGGACGATGCCGAGGCGCTCGAGACCCTGCACCGTCTCGTCGGCCAGCATGGCGCCGCCGTTGTCGGTCATCAGGGATCGCGGAAGCCCCCGCTTTTGGATGGCCTGCGAGAGCCCATGAGCGAGGCTCTCGGCACATTCGCGGCGGTACCACTGGACGTGACAGGCCAGGCGTGAGTGGTCGTCGAGCACGCCCAGCATCTGGGGGCGGATCCAACGTCCCTCTCGGGCCAAGACCTTGCGGGAGGCTTCATGATAATCGAGATGCCAGAGGCTGTGGACGTACTCGGTCTCGTAGCTGCGGACTTCGCGTCGTTCCAGACGTTCCCGGGCGAGAAGCTGTCCCGCGGTTGGATGGCGCGGAAGTCTCCGCCGGCGTGCCAGCCCTTGGCGCTTCATGTAACGCAGCAGCGTCGCATAGGAAGGTAGCGATCCGATGGTGGGTTCGCGGAGCACGAGCTGCTCGAGGTTGTCGTAGTGCAGCTGCACGCTCCACGAGGGGTGGTCGTCGTACTGGTGCTGCACGGCCTGCCGCAGAAGAGGCGAGAGACTGGCCTGCGTCCCGACGTCCTGACGGACGCGGTTGCGCAGGGCACCGACGGGATCCTGCGGCGCAGAGCGGGCTCGGTAGAACCATCGCTCAATCGTCGAGGCGGCAAACTGAACGGGCTCGCCCGTGATCGGATGGCGCCAACTCTGCCCGGCGAGGGCCTGTAGCGCGCTTCGCAGCTCGCCGCGCTCGCGAGGCGGGGAAGCCAACAGAGGTCCCACAATGGCAAAGCGAAGGCTCGCCCAGGCGTCGTGGGATCGCGGCTCGTCTCGGTTCGGCATCAGTCTCGCTTGCCTCCGGCTCGATGTCTTCGTCGGGATCGATCCTACGCAGGAGGACGGTCCGGATCGAGGAGCATCCTCTGCGGGCTGCAATCAACCGCTGAGGATCGTGACAAATGAGCGACGGAATCAGAGAGGCGCGAGGAAACGAAGCAGGGACACGACTCCGTCCGGCTCCCCTTGCGGTGCGAATCGATCGAGCAGCGCGCCCGCCAGCTCATCAGCCGAGACCGGAGGCGAGAAGCGAGCCTGGTGCTCACGCCAGAACGAGGAGGTGGGGAAGTGTTCTTGCCACCAATGTCGCCAGCGGGCGAGTGTGCGCCGGTCCACCCCGAGCTGGGCGCGCAGCTCGGCGGCACGACGGGGCGTGACGCCGTGGGCCATGGCCGTCAGCAGGACGACCACGGCACCGAAG
>JBDHDN010000562.1:0-4169 GCA_039591485.1 Gemmatimonadota bacterium | reverse complement strand
CATCGCTGACCGTGATGTCGCGACGCCGGTACTCCTGCTCGAGCAGGACCTCCTGAACCAGCTGTTCCATCACTGCGTCTTCGAGCTCCCGTTGTTCCTCGATCGTCGCCGGGGCGGGCACGCCCTGTTGGCGCTGGAGCTCCTGGGTGTTCCGAACGGCCGTCAGGAACGTCTGGTACTCGATCTTTCGCCCGTTGACGCTGGCGACCTCGTCAGTCACCCCGCCCGACGTCTGGCCCTGGATGTCCATCCCGACCTCGAACACCATCCAGCCGACGAACGTCACGGCGACGACGAGCATGATCCACGGCGCGATGGCGCGCATTGACCGCATCATGAGTGTACTAACCTGCCTGATCAGCGATAGATGATCTACTGCGGGGGGAGGTCCCTCAGAGAGGGCCGTCGCCTCGCCACCTTCAAGGGGCCTAAGTCTAAGTGTGTCAAGGCCGAATCTCAAGCGGGATCGGCTCGAATTCTGTTGACAGTACTCCCGAAATCGCAATAACTTGTAGCGTCCTCGAGCCCCATTTCCCCCACCAGCCAGACCATGGCCTATCAAAGCGAAATCGAGAAGCTCGAAGCACGCTTCAGGGAGAAGCCGGAGCAGTGGTTTGCCGCGCTCGCCGACCAGTATCGCAAGGCGGGTGACGCGAAGATGGCGCTGGAGTTGCTGAATGCGTGGATCGACAAGCGGCCCAACTACACCTCCGGCTATATCGTGCTGGGCCGGTGCTTGCTCGACCAAGAGCGTTTGGGCGATGCCGCCGAGGCCTTCGAGAACGTGCTCCGGCTCGACATGGAGAACGTGATCGCGCTGCAGTCGCTGAGCGAGATTGCCAAACTCCGGGGTGATCTCGACGGGGCGCGGACCTGGCTGGAGCGATTGCTCGATGCCGATCCGATGAACGAAGAGGCCCGAGCTGCACTCGAGCGTCTCGGGAAGGAACCGGCGGAAGCGGTGGGGTTGGCCGACACGTCGGAGGCAGCGGAACCGGATGAGGTTGCCGAAGTGGCAGCCGGGGGTGAAACCGGCGATACGGGAAGTGAGGAGGAGGTGGCCGGGACCGGGGCCGCGGACGAGACCTCAGGAACGCTGGACATCGAACGCTCGTCCGACGCGTTCGACACACTGGAGCCTGGTTCCGACGACGCGGGTACGGGGGTGAGCCTGCCGGACGTCTCTGAGGCGGAAGTGTGGCAGCCTTGGGATTCGGTCGAGCCCAGCGAGTCTGAGGCTGAGGAGGTTCCCGAGGAGGCGGAGGTAACGGAGCAAGAGGGTGCACCGGAGGATGCCGAGCCGACCGGCCTGCAGGAGCGTGAGCACGAGACCGCCGCGCCCGAGTCCGCTGAGGAGTCATCAGGAGCGAGCGAGCCGCTGGAAGGGTTCGAGCCAGCCGGGTTCGAACCCCCTGAAGAGCCAGCGGTGGAGCCAGTCGAGGGGCTCGAGCCCGAACAGGTCGCGGCAGGGCCTGTGGACGAGCCGGCCATCATCGAAGGGTTAGAGCGAAGGGAGTTCGAGGCTCCGAGCAGGAGGCGGCTGCGCCTGTCGACGTCCCGAGCGAGCCGACGGACGACGGGTCGATGGCATCTCAGGCGCCCCTCGCTGCCGAACCCACGGTGGCTGTCGGCGAGGTACTGGCCGAGGACGGGGCTTCGGCGGAGTCTGAGGGGGAGGGAGGAGCAGCCGGTGGCGAGCCGGAGGAAGTGACGGTTGCCGACGCCTCCGAGGAGGACGACCATCGTGAGCTTCCGATCATTCTGCCCGAGGAGGTATCCACCGAGCTGGACGAGCCCGGTATCAGGGAGCCCGAGCCGGTCGTCACCGAAACGATGGCCGAACTGTACGTGGCGCAGGGACTGTACGCAGAGGCCCGGGACATCTACGGCAAGCTCCTCGATCAGAATCCCGGGAACGAGCGCATCCGTAATCGGCTCGCCGAAGTTGTCGAGCAGGCCGCCAGAGCCAAGGCGGAGACGGCGCCGAGCAGGCGAGATCGCTATGCTGCCAGCGCCGCGAAGAGCCTGTCGGTGGGGGAGCTGATGCGGCAACTCGCCGCGGGTGAGGAGCCCGCGAGCGCGGCCGAGCCGACGGCACCGGCCGCCAAGCCCGGGGAGGGGAACGATCCGGCTTTCTCTTTCGAGAACTTCTTCGGAGAAGCGGGCCAGGGTCCTGCGGAGTCCGACGCGCCGCCAGGGCCGGCCACGGAGCGGCCCGAAGGTGCCAGTGATGCGGAGGGTGGGCAGGACGAGGATTTCCGCGACTGGCTCAAGGGCCTCAAGACATAGGGTGCAGTCCGTCGGTCCGATTCATGCCGGTTTCACCCGTCCGGCCGCCGCCGCGTCCGATCGTCAGCGAGCGCGAGCGCATGCTGCGCATGGCCAGTGATCCAAGGGCGGTGCGACGAGACGCGCTGATCGCAAGGCTGGAGGAACTCGGGCTTGATGGACTGCTCGTCTCCCATCTGCCAAACGTCCGGTACCTCTCCGGATTCACCGGGACCGCTGCGCTCCTCGCCGTATTCCGCAGTGGGGAAATGCTCTTCGTCTCGGATTTTCGCTATGTGGCCCAAGCGGAGGCGGAGGTCGGTGCGCTCGCGCGGCTGGAGATTGTCCGGAGTGATCCGCTCGGCAGGCTGCTGGCACTGCTCCCGGAGTATGCTGGAACGGCGCGTCTCGCGTACGAGAGTCACGTGGTTCCCGCATCGACTGCGCTGCGTCTCGAGGAAGGCGAAGGTCGCCGCTTTGCCGCCACAAGTGGCCTCGTCGAGGGGCTGCGGGCCCGCAAGGACCAGGCGGAGGTGAGCGCGATCCGGGCAGCAGGCGCCGTGGCGCTGGATGCCTTCGAGGCCACGATCGGTGCGGTCCATCCCGGTGCGCGGGAGATCGATGTGGCGGCTCGGCTCGAGGCGGAGCTCAGGATCCGAGGGAGTGAGTGGCACCCGTTTCCGACGATCGTCGCATCAGGCCCGCGGGCGGCGCTGCCGCATGCCGGCACGTCACGCCGAGTGATCGAAGCGGGAGATCTCCTGCTCCTTGACTTCGGGGCTCAGGTTGGTGGATACTGCGCGGATGTCACCCGCACGGTCGTGGTCGGCGCCAGAGCCGATGACCGGCAGCGGGTGGTCTACGATATCGTGCGCACGGCCCAAGCAGTCGCGCGCGAGGGCGTGAGGGTGGGGATGACGGGACGCGAGGCAGATGCACTCGCCCGTGCGGTCATCGAGGAACGGGGTTTTGGCGATGGCTTCGGCCACTCGCTCGGGCATGGTCTTGGCCTCGAGGTCCACGAAGAACCGCGGTTGAGTGCGACGAGCGAAACGGAGCTGCCCGACGGCGCGGTGGTGACCATCGAGCCCGGCATCTACATCCCTGGATGGGGTGGAGTGCGGCTCGAGGACGACGTGGTGCTCACCACGGACGGCCCGCTGCTGCTCACCGACGGCAATACGCAACTGAGAGAGTTGGTGTGATCAGGTATGGCCACGACGGCTGACTTCCGCAACGGCATGGTGCTGGAAATTGACGGCCAGCTGTTCCAACTGGTCTATTTCCAGCATGTGAAACCAGGCAAGGGCGGCGCCTTCGTCCGGAGCAAGCTCAAGAATGTGCGGACCGGTGCAGTGCTGGATCGTACATGGACGGCGGGGGAGCGCGTCAACGAGGTGCGGCTGGAGCGCAGGCCCGTGCAGTACTCGTATCACGACGGGCACCTCTACCACTTCATGGACATGCAGACGTACGACGACATCCCGATCAACGAGGAAGTCATCGGAGACGACCAGCTGCGGTATTTGAAGGAGGGCATGGAGTGCTCCGGGCTGGTGCACGATGGCACGGTCATCATGGTGGAGTTGCCCTTCTTCATCGAGTTGGAGGTGGTCGAGACTGATCCGGGTGTCCGCGGCGATACGGCGCAGGGCGGTACCAAGCCGGCGAAACTCGAGACCGGCGCGGTCGTGCAGGTGCCTCTGTTCATCGAGCGGGGGCAGATGATCCGCGTCGATCGACGTGAGAACAAGTACCTCGAGCGCGTATGATCGACATCAAATTCCTCGAGAAGCTCCTCGAGCTCCTGAACTCTTCGCAGGCGGGAGCCATCGAGGTGCGCAAGAACCTGTGGAGCACGACGATCCGTGTGGCGAAGGACACGTCGCTGTTCTCGCAGG
>JBDHDN010000561.1:0-2651 GCA_039591485.1 Gemmatimonadota bacterium | reverse complement strand
GAGATCTGCCACTTCCCGTCCGCCACGTTGGGGAACGTCCGCACGTAGACCTCCTCCTGACCCGACTCGTTCGACACGTAAGCGATCCAGCGGCCATCCGGCGCCAGCGCCGGGGTGTATTCGTCGAACACCTCCGCCAACAGCGCAGCCGGGACCGAATCCACTCCCGGACGCATGGCCAGGATGTCGTCACTGCCCTCGGCGCCACCGACAGCGATCAGCAGCCACTCCCCGTCCGGCGACCACTCGGTCACCCACACGTCGCGGGCGAGGTCGAGCAACTGCGTCTCCGAACCGGTCCCGTCGGCGCGCTTGCTCCAGACGTTCCACTCGCCGCCCCGCAGCGAGGCGTAGACCACCGATCGCCCGTCCGGCGTCCACGACGGGTAGCCGTTGTACTCGCCACCGAACGTCAAGCGCGACAGCGGGCCCTCGTCGAGCTCCTTGATCCACACATCGCCGCGGCCGCCGCCCTCGACGACGACAGCCAACCGCCGGCCGTCGGGCGACAGGGCCAATCCCTCGAACTCGGTGTCGCGGGTCCAGTTCGGGTCGATCTTCCGCGTCTCGCCCGAGCGGCTGACCCAGACTGGCTCCTCCGGGGCGTTGAAGCCTGGTGTCGTGTAGACCAGCGTCCCGTTGTCCGCGACGGCCAGATCCGTCACGCCGCCGTACCGAAGGTCGAGACCTTCGACGAGCGCCATCGGCCGACCGGCCTGGAGGTCCCCCAGGTCGAACGGTGCGCCCATGAGCGTGGCGTTGGCGAACGCCCCGACCATCACCCCTTCGACCGCCGATCCCGTGACGTACACCAGGTGACCCGACGCCGTGTAGAACCCGTTGTTGCCCTGCACCGACGCGTGCGGCTCACCGGTATCGAGATCGAACACGATGACCTGGGACTCCTCGCGTGCCCGCAAACCGCCCTGCGTCAACTGGTCGGGGGTCGTCTGCATGAACGTCGTGAGGCTCCCGGGCATCCGCAGCGAGACGACCTGGTCCATGCCCCCGGTGACGACGATGCCGCGCCCGTTCGGCAGCACGTGCGGCCACGCAAAGCGCATACCCTCGGGACCATTGAGAGCAACCACGTCTTCGACGGGTCCGCCGGAAGCCGCGGCGCGTCTGACGTGCCGCTGTGATTGATCGAGGAAGTAGAGGTAGTCGTCGGGTCCCCAGGAGGCACTGCTGCCGACACCGGAGTCCGCCACCGTCACCGGCGGCCCCCCGCTCACCGAGACCGCCTTGATGGCACGAGCGTTCGCGCCGACCATGAACGCGACCCGATCACCGTCCGGCGCGTACTGCGGGGCGAAGGCGCCCTCCGTTCCCGGCAGCGGTCGCGCTTGCAGTTGATCGAACGGTCGGTACCACAGGCGCGGCTCCGACTCGCCAGGCCCCACGTACACCAACGCCCGCCCGTTTGGCGAGATCGTGAGTCGGGGCGGCGTTCCCTGTCCTCCGAAATGCAGCGCCTGGTCTTCCGGCAACAGCACCGTAAACCTGGTCACGGCATCGGTGTGCCCACGCGCGAGCACCCCCCAGCCGGCCGCGAGCGCGAGGATCACGGCGAGGACCCCAAGTCCCGTGCTGAGGGGGTTCCACATCGACGGCACCACCTCGCCCGCCGGCCGCGCATCGGCTGTCGTGAATGCCGTGTTGCCAAGCGCAGCGGCGAACTCCGCTGCCGAGTGGAACCGATCGGCGGGCAGCTTGTTCAACGCCTTCATGGCTGCCGCCGCCACGTGGGAGGGCACCGAGTCCCGCGCGGCGGTCACCGGCGGCGCCTTCTCGGTGATGACCTTCGCCACGATCGCCTGCGCCGTCGATCCGGTGTAGGGCGGGTCACCGGCCAGCATCTCGTACAGCATGGCACCCAGCGAGTAGACGTCGCTCCGCGCGTCCAGCTCCCGATCGCCCATCGCCTGCTCGGGACTCATGTAGTGCGGCGTCCCGATGCTGAGCCCGGTCTCCGTGAGCCGGTTGCCGCCTGCATGGCTCAGGGCCAGGGCGATCCCGAAATCCGCCACCACCGGCTTTCCGTCGTGGAGCAGAATGTTCTCGGGCTTGATGTCCCGATGGATCACGCCCTGGCGATGCGCGTAATCCAGCGCCGAGGCCACATCCCGCGCGATCTCGACCGCCTCGCCCACGCCGAGCTGCTTCTCACGCTGCAGCACGTCGCGCAGCGATTCCCCGTCGATGAACGGCATGACGTAGTAGAGGAACGAGTCCGCTTCACCCGAATCGTGCAGCGGCAGGATGTGCGGATGCTGGAGGTTCGCGGTGACCTTGATCTCCTGGAGGAAACGCTCGGCGCCGATCACCGCGGCGAGCTCCGGCCGCAGCACCTTGAGCGCCACCTTCCGCTCGTGTTTGACGTCGTGCGCGAGGTAGACCGTGGCCATCCCGCCGGCACCGAGCTCGCGCTCGATGCGGTAGCGCTCGGCCAGCGCCACCGTGAGTCGCTCGGTGATCTCTCCCACGCTACCGCTCCCCCCGGACCCGGCCGCGGATTTCCTCGAACCAGTGCTGTACGAGGACGAGGTTCAAGTACGCGCCGGTCGTTCCAGATCTGTTGGTGACGAGAAGGCGCTTGCCGTTCGGGTCGACGGCGAACGCCGGATATTAGGCGTCGACATCAAAACTCG
>JBDHDN010000560.1:0-2653 GCA_039591485.1 Gemmatimonadota bacterium | reverse complement strand
AGGCCGGCGCGGACAACGTCGAGTTTCTGAAGGGGGAGATTGAGGACGTCCCACTCCCCGACGCCACGGTCGATGTGATCATCTCCAATTGCGTGGTCAATCTCTCCGCCGACAAGGACCGCGTGTTCGCCGAAGCGTACCGCGTGCTGCGTCCAGGCGGGCGAATCGCGGTGAGCGACGTCGTTGTGCGCCAGGAACTTGCGGCCGAGGTGCGAGCCGATGCCGCTCTGTGGTCGGCGTGCCTCGGTGGAGCGCTGCGGGAGGAGGAATACCGGGCCGGTCTCGAACGTGCTGGTTTCGTCGCTGTGCGATTCGAGTCGACACGCGAGTATTCGCTCCCCGATATCGGGGACTTCGCGAGCGTGTTCGTTCGGGCTCGGAGACCGTAGCTCGCACGCTGGGTCCGTCGGAGCCAAGGGCAGGCAACCGGAGGGCAGCGGCTAGCTCACGTGCGCGCGCCACGCGGAGCGGCTTCTGAGGGCTCTCAGGAGCCGCCGGCCGCACTACAGTGAAGTCCGCGTCCGTTCACGGTGCCTGCATCGCCTCGTCCGCCTTGGCCGCGAGGATGAAGTCGCTTTCCGTGAGACCGTCGATCTTGTGCGTCCAGATCTCCAGACGAACCTTGCCCCATGACAGATGGATGTCCGGGTGATGTCCCTGCTGCTCGGCGATCGCGCCGACCGCGTTCGTGAACGCCAGCGCCGACACGAAGTCGGGGAACTGGTACGTCTTCTCGAGATGGTGGCCGCTCACAGCCTTCCAGCCGCCGTCCAGCTTGGGCAGCAGGGCGTCGATCTCGGCGCTGTTGAGCGGCGGCACCCCGCCGCGGCACGGGACACACTGTTTGCTGGCGAGCTCACTCGTCATGGGGGTTCTCCTCCGAAGACCAGCGTCGAGGTGGATGGGGTCGTGACACGACCGGTCAGAAGCGCAGCGCGAGGCCGAGCTTGCGCGGTGTCGAATAGAGTTCGAACGGCGTGTAGGGAATATTGTCTATGTCCCCCGGATCGTGCACGAGGTCGATGAGGAACATGGCACCGGCTACCAGGAGCGACGCCTGACCGCCGAGCAGATAGCCGCGTGCCTGCCGGGAACGTGTGGCGTATTCCTCGTAGAGCTCCTCGGCGACGGGATCGGCGTAGCTCGGTCCGGAGCCGTCCGGGCCCTCGACGACGACGCAGCGGGAGAAATCCTCACGGCAGTAATCCTCGAGCGTGCCAAGGGCTTCCTTGGAGTCGCCGCTGCGAAGGGCCGCAGCCGTGATGAACCCGGCGGCCGCAGCCAACGCCGGCCAGCGGCCCCAGTGCGACACCGAGACGAGCCAGGGGTCGCGCCGCGGCAGCTCCGTGGCCTCCTGTGCATGTGCCCCCGCTGCGCTCAGGACGACTGAAGCAACGCACAGCACCGGTCCAAAGCGGGAAAACCCGGGCCTCATCGACGGGTTCCCCGATGGTCCGCCGCCATTCCCCCGCCGTCGGCGGGAACGATGGTCCAGGCATGGATCGTTCCCCGCCCGTCGTACACGTAGATGGTCCCGCGGTCCACAATGGGCGGAAACTCGACGGGGTCGTCGACCTTGCGACTCCAGCGCGGCCGACCGGACCGTCCGTCCACAAAGAGGATGTCTCCTCCAACCGTACCGACGAGCACGCCGTTCCGGACCGGGGCCGGGGCAGCCCGCACGGTACGATCGAGCACCAGCCGCGAGGCGGCCGCTGGAGCTGAGAGGGGCACGCGCCACAGGTCACCGGCGACCGTAACGGCGAAGGCGGTGTCCCGAGCGATCGCCACGCCCCCGAAGATCGGGTCGTCGACGTCGATCCTCCAGCGTATGGTCAACGTAGCCGCATCGAGTCCCACGATGAACCGATCGGGCGAGACCATCACCATCGTGGTGCCTGCCAGCGCGGGTGGCTGGGTGACGACGCCAGGGGATGGCACCACGGTCTCGACGGAGCCGTCGGCCGGCCTCAACAGGTAGAGCGAGTCCTCCGACGCGACGAAGATCCGGTCTCCCACGATCGCGACCCCCGAGCGCACCGGCTTCCGAAACGGACGCCACCAGCGCTCGGTGCCTCGATCGATCCCGAGGGCAGTGACCGCGCCAGCGGCAGTAGCGGCGTAGAGCGTGCCCTCGCGCAGCGCGAGCGGACGTGTGACGGGACCGACCTTGGTGTTCCAGCGGTGCTTACCGGTCAGCAGGTCCCAGGACTGCACTTGTCCCTCCGTGTCGCCGCTCGCCGCATAGACGCGGGACTGTGTGAAGAGCGCCCCGGTCGTGCCGGCACCTTTCAGTCGGTGCTGCCACACCACCGCGCCGTCCTCGCGCCTGAGCACGGTTACGCGTCGGTCGGCTGAAGAGGCGACGATGATGCTGTCCCCGAGCGCGAGGGGGCCGGCGGACGATTTGCCGACGTCCCGAGTCCAGCGCACTTCGATGCTGTCCCCCACGTACGCGTCGGCCGACGGCGCGTGGTGCCGCTCCAAGAGATGGGCGGGCCACGTCTGGGGTTCGAACGTGGGTGGATCGACGCGCCGGGGCGTGCACGCCGCCGCGTTGACAGCCAATAGGGCCAGGGCTAGGATACCCGCCCTATGGCGTCGCGCGCGCGTATTGCAGATCTCCCCGGCCACATCGGCGACGAAGTATCGG
>JBDHDN010000559.1:0-2655 GCA_039591485.1 Gemmatimonadota bacterium | reverse complement strand
TGTCCCCGTACTCCTCCGCGTCCTTCGCGCGCTGCGAGTAGTCCTTCATCGCCTGGCGCTCCGCCTCGAGGACGGCCTCCAGCATCTCGCGGTTCGATTTGACCGCCGGTACGGCGCGTGGTGTCGTCGTCGGCTCGCCGCCCAGGGCCACGATCTTGTTGGCGAGGAACTGCGCGTGCGCCTGCTCGTCTGTCACCTCCGCGAGAAAGAACTGCGTCAGCTGCGGACGATACGGTCCGGTCGCCTTGGCCGCATACGTGATGTATTGGATGATCGCGCCGTACTCGCCCGCGAGATCCTCGTTGAGATGGTCGATGAGATCCTGCTTCTTCACGTTGCCTCCCTGTGGAGTTGCACCCGTGTACGTCACTCATCCCGCACACGTTCAATACTGAGCGCGCGGAGATGCGGCCGCAACCGAATGTGCATGAGGCAGCGCGACGACCGATGGGTCCAGAATGCCATCTGATGGGTTCAGCGGCGCTCACCCGGACGTACGCCTTGGGTGCCCGGTGAAAAGCGGATCGCGAATCCCGGAAACGGAAGTGCGATCAGGCCGCTTCCTCCGCCACGGTGGAGCCACCGCAGCTCGACCCGGCGCCGGCGGTACAGCCGAAGCAGTGAGGCCCGGTCGCGACTCTCCGTCCTTCGAGCGCTTGACGGTCGAAGTCGAAGACCGTCTGCGGCACACCAGCGTCGACGGATGTGTTCAACATCTGGTTGAAATCGCAGTCGTACAGCGTACCGTCCCACCCAACCGACAGCGTGCTTCGGCACATCACACCGGCAGCTGCGGCTGGGTTGAATGCACCCACAAGCCGCCGCATGTACTCATGGAGATTGCCCGATTCCTCGAGCCACTCGAGATAGCGTGCGATCGGCATGTTGGTGATCGTGAACAGCTGGTTGAACCGGATGCCGTACCGTTGCTCCATCTCCCGTTTCCAGACGTGCTCGAGTGCGGGCTGGTTGCCCGGTAGGAACGCACCGACCGGATTGGTGACCAGGTCGAGTAGCAGGCCGCTGCCGGGATCACCGTACCCGAACGCATTCAGGCGACGCAGCGCCTCGATCGACTCCTCGAACACCCCGTCGCCTCTCTGCGCATCGGTCTGGCGCGCGCGGTAGTGCGGTAACGAGGCAACGATCTCGACCCGATGCGACGCGAAGAACTCCGGCAGATCCCAGTAGTTCGGGAGCAGCAGAATGGTGAGGTTACAGCGGTCCATCACATGCGCCCCGCTCGCGCGGGCGCGATCGACGATCTCGTGGAACCGGGGGTGCAGCTCCGGTGCTCCCCCCGTGATGTCGAGGGTCTCAATCCGCTCGGCCTCCAGCATCTCCAGGCAGCGATCGACCACGGCATCGGTCATGACCTCTTGACGGTCGGGGCCGGCGTCGACGTGGCAGTGCCGACATGTCTGGTTGCACCGCTTGCCGACGTTGATCTGGAGGATCTCGATGCCGGTCGGACGGAGCGGGAACATGTCCGCGGAGGCCAAGGCCTGATCGAACGAGCGGTCCAGTTGCAGCTCGCGCAGGAGCCGCCACTGCTCGTGCGTGCTAGCGAGCGGCGCGCGGCGTTTGTGCAAGGTTGGGAGGACCCGACCCACCGCTACATCCCCAATCGCTCGACGTGGTTGCGCATCTGCAGGCCGTGTACGAGCGACGCGCCGCCGCGGATCGCGGCGGCGACGTGCACGGCCTCGGTCATCTGCTCCGGGTCTGCTCCGTGGGTCAAGCACTCCTGCGAGTACGCGTCGATGCAGTAGGGACACTGGACGGCGTGCGACACGGCCAGTGCGATCAGAGCCTTCTCCCGCGTCGTGAGGGCTCCCTCCTCGAACACGGATTCGTACCAGGCGCTGAACTTCTTCCACAACTCACCCGCGTCCTTGCCCATCTCGCCGAAACGGGGGAGGTCGTCCGAGCGGTAGTAGTCAGCCATGCGCTGTGTTTCCCCCCCACTGATGCCTGGGTCTCTCGACAACTGGGAAGTGCGTGCGTGGTTTCGCAAGCTAGCGGAGACGGAGAGATGGGAGAAGACCGCAGGGGGAGGCCGAGCCTCACGGGCAGCGAAGGTCTCTCCTCCACGAGAAAGGAGTGCTTGCCGCCCGCCACGTGATGGTCAGCCCCAGAGGAAACCAGAGCCACACACCACGCGGCGGGACATCGCCGCGTAGCTGATCGAACATCATCTTGCACCAAGCGACGCTGCCATAGTCCTCGCAACCGGTGCCCGCGTCGATCAACTATGATTCGGCGCCGTTGTCGTGGAGTAGTGTCAGCTGGAAAGCTGGGTCTTGTTCCCCCGAGGTGGGGGTGTGGGGCGCGGAACCGCTCCGGGTCCCGGATGCGGAATCCGCGTCGAGCCCTACCGGTGAGGCGCCCGTTCCGGCCGTCTGCCTCACGCGAGCTTCACCTGCTTGCGACCGGTCTGCGTCGCGACTATCTCGAAGCAGCACACCTCTGCGAGGAAGCGTCCCATGCGCTACCCGATCCGAGTCGTTCTGATTGCGCTTACAGTGGCTCCCTTCGCGGTGCTGACGGCCAGTGCCGCCACCCGAGCAGACCGGACGCCAGCCGAAAGGCGCGCAGTGGTCCACCTCGGCAGCTATGCCGCTGACCTCGCGTCTGCCGGTTCGGCGATGCTCA
>JBDHDN010000558.1:0-2665 GCA_039591485.1 Gemmatimonadota bacterium | reverse complement strand
GATATGGAGCAGTTCGCGGACTGCCAGCTCCATCTCGACCCCGACGCCTTCGATCGTGAGGGACCGATGGGATTCAAGCGCGCCCTCACCTGTGTGAGCGACACCAGCGACATGGTGCGCTTCGGATCGGTGGTGTTCGAGAACCAGGGGCGCAAGTTCGCGCTCTACCTCAACGGCGACGACCTTCCCTGCCAGCACATGAGCCCGGATGCAAAGGCCGAGTGCACGCACGTCAAGGAAGAGATCCGGCGCCTCAGGGACGAGATTCGGGAAGAGATCCGGCTCAACATTCGACGGGACGTGCGGATTCGCTAGCCGGTCGAGCCGCGAGCTTGACAGTCGCGACGGCGGCGGGGCCTCGGAAGCGTGGGGGGCCCCGGCGCTCACGCGACCCACACCTCGCAACGGAGGACGCATGAGTCGGAGTACCCCCTTGCTGCTCGCGGCCGTAGTTCTCGCGGGCTGTGCTCACCGCGCGGCCGAGCCGCCGGTACCTGCACCGCTCGAGCCGGCCGGGACGTATGCCTTCGCGAGCACGTATCAGGGCGAGCCGATCACGGGCATCATGGTGATCCGGCAGACGGACACGGGCTTCACCGGCGTGGTCGAGGCCGAGACCGGTCCGCCACCGGTGCCGGTGTATGCGGTGACGGTCGAGGGCAACACGATGACCGTGTTCGGTGACACCGGCGGCGACGATCTGATCATTACCCTCGAGTTCGCCGGCGAGCGGTTCACCGGCTCGTGGGTCGTCGGCTTCGAGGGCGCGGACATCTCCGGGTCGAAGCTGCCCGGCAGCCCGTAGCGCTCGTGAGGCTCGGCTAGACGCGACGTCCCCGAATGCCCGCTGCGTTCGGGGGCGCGGTGCGTATCGGGTGCTGGATGCGGGCCGGGCCCAGGAGCTACCTTGCAGCGTGCCAGAAACCAACCACCGTACGACCTGCATCCTCGACTGCCCGGACGCCTGCACGCTGGACGTTACTGTGCGTGACGGCCAACCCGTTACGATCGACGGCAGTCCGGGCTACGCGGTCACCGACGGGTTCATCTGCGGCAAGGTTCGCGGATTCGCACGGTACGTGGGGCACGAGACGCGTGTCGCGACACCCCTGCGCCGGACGGGGCCCAAGGGCTCCGGAGAGTTCGAGCCCATCTCCTGGGACCATGCGATCGCCACCACTGCGGCCAACCTGGGTGAGATCCGCGAGCGCTGGGGTGGGGAATCCATCCTACCGTATCACTATGGCGGATCCAATGGGCTCCTCACGGACGGGTTGCTCGACGATCTCTTCTTCGCCCGCGTTGGCGCGTCGCGCCTGGACAAGACGCTCTGTGCCGCGCCCACGACCGCGGTCGCCCTCGGGATGTACGGCAAGATGCCCGGCGTCGCGTTCGAGGATTACGTGGACGCGCGTTGCATCGTGCTGTGGGGCGGGAACCCGAGAGTCTCCCACGTGCATCTGGTCCCGTTCATCAAAGAGGCACGGCAGCAGGGTGCGTTCGTCGCGGTCGTCGATCCGGTACGCACGTTCCCGGCGAGCGAGGCGGATCTGCACCTGCCGGTCCTCCCCGGTGCCGATCTCCCGTTGGCGCTCGCGCTCATCCGCTATTGGGCCAAATGGGACGCGCTCGATCTCCCCTTCCTCGCGCGGCACGCCACCGATGTCGAGCCACTGCTCGAACAGGCGGAGATGTGGACGCTCGAGGTGGCCGGCGCGGCGACGGGTGTCGCCCCGGCCGATATCGAGCGCCTGGCGCGGGAGTATGCGGAGCGCAGTCCAGCCGTGATCCGGTGCGGCTGGGGACCCGAGCGGAACCGCAACGGCGGGCAGGCAGTGGCGGCGATCCTCGCGATGCCCGCCTTGCTTGGCAAGTTCGGGGTCCGGGGTGGCGGCTACACGATGAGCAACAGCGGGGCGGTCAGGTTCGACCGGGACGCGGTGCTCGGGCCGATCGAGTGGTCGACCGGGCGGCTGAACCAGAGCCAACTCGCTCGGCAGCTGCTGAGCGAGCGCTCACCGCGCCTGCGGGCGCTGTTCGTGTACAACTGCAATCCGGTCGCGACCGTGCCGGAACAGACCCTCGTGCTGGCGGGACTCAGACGCGACGATCTCTTCACCGTCGTATTCGATCAGGTAATGACCGATACGGCGATGTATGCCGACATCGTGCTGCCGGCAACCACGTTCCTGGAGCACTGGGACGTCCGGGTCAGCTACGGGCGCTACGTGGTCGGACTGTGCCGCCCTGTGATCGAGCCGAGGGGTGAGGCTCGTTCGAACATCGAGGTGTTCGGAATGTTGGGCCGCGCGATGGGCTTCTCGGACGAGGCGTTCGGGTGGACACAGGAGGAGGCAGCACGTCGTGTGCTCGATGCGGTGCGGACGCCCGACGGCATCGCGCTCGAGCCGGTGGATGACGGAATCACGTGGGGACCGGCCTTCCCGGACGGGAGCCCGATTCAGTTCGGGACGGTCTTCCCGCTCACACCCGATCGGAAGGTGAACCTGACCCCGTCGGTGCTGGGTAAGGTGCCGTATCGGTGGGATCCGGTGCCCACGGGGCGCTATCCCCTGTCGCTCATCAGTCCGGCGACGGCCAAGACGGTGAACAGCACGATGGGGCAGTACGCGCTGGAGGAGCTGTACGTGGAAATCCACCCTGA
>JBDHDN010000557.1:0-2667 GCA_039591485.1 Gemmatimonadota bacterium | reverse complement strand
CTTCCGCCGCGACCACCGGGACGCCCAGCATCTCGAGCGCGGTCAGCATCTCGTCGGTGACGCGTGCGGAGGCGGCGTCCACCTCGCCTTCCGCCAGGTACGCGTCGAGCATGTTGGCCGGATAGCCGGCCTGGCGCAGGCGGCTGCGGATCTCGTCGGCCGTGAGCCCGGATTCCTGGATGCGCTCGCGGACCAGCTCCGGGTTCTCGCGCAGCAGCGCGAGCTGCTCGGGGGTCTGGGCCAAGGCGGAATTGGCCGCCGCCAGCAGCAGGAGTGCCAGGAGTGAGAAGCACGGGTGGGGAGCGAAGAGAGAGGCGAATCGCACGAACCATGGACTCCAAATCTGAGGCGGAAACCACTGGGCTGCTGGTGCCGACGGTGTCAACCGCCCGGTAACATCGTGCGTAAGTGGTGGGTAGTCAAGCGGTTGGAGCGGCAGCCGCGAACTCCCCCCCTGCATCGCTTAAGGCAGTCCACAACGGTGGCCACCGCACCCACTGTGCGAGCACCGTCACGCTCCACGGTTCGCCCCGTACCGATCAGCCTCACCCGAGCTTTGCCATCACCCGTTGTGCCAGCTCCTCCCCGAACGGCAGACTTGCAGTGAGCCCGGGCGAGACGGCGTTGAGCACGTGCACCGCGCGCTCCGCCTCCCGGACGAGGATGTCGTCCACCAGGGTACCGTCCCGCCGCACCAGCTGCGCCCGGTTCCCGGCGAACGAGCGGACCAGATCACCGGGCTGGAGCTCCGGTATCAGGAGCCGCGCCTCTCGCCAGATGGCCCTGAGCCTGAGGCTTTTGGCCACCTCGCTCCGCACCAGACGCCGAAACTTCGGCTCGCCGAACAGCCCCCAGAAGCCGGGCCACGCGAGCGTGGCCGAGAGGTCGACCGGATGCACGTGGTGCAGGGCGTACGCCTCGCGACCGAAGGCGAGCATCGCGCCCGGGCCCACCAGCACCCGCCCGTCCGCCTGCCGCGAGATGTGGACGCCGAGGAACGGAAAGCTCGAGTCCGGCGCCGCATAAATGTGCGAGCGCGCCAGGTGGCACCGCTCCGGAACCAGCTCGGCGTAGTAGCCGCGGAACGGAATCACGCGGAGATCGGCGGAAACGGGGCCGGCCAACCGATCGGCATGCAGCCCGGCCGCGTTGACGACGACAGGTGCCTCGAATCTTCCCTGCGAGGTGGCCACGAGTGCGGTGGCAGCCGATCGCCGCTCCACACTCTGCACTCTGCAGTCTGCAACTCCTCCCCTCACCCGACACCCGTACCGGATCTCCCCGCCACCCTCTTCCACCAACTCCATCAGCTTCTCCACGTACGCACCGCCATCGAAGCTCGCACCCTCGGGGGCGTGCAGTGCTTCGATACCCGACGCGTGGGGCTCGACGGCACGGATTCCCGCCTCGTCGTGGATCGCCGACGCAACGCCGTTGGCGTCCGCCCTCCGCTTCAATTCCGCGATGGTCGCGCGCTCGGCCTCCGTGCGCGCCACGATGAGGATCCCGCCCTCGAGCAACGGAATGCCGTGCTCCCGGCAGAACTCCTTGAGCCGGCGATTGCCCTCGACGGAGTACTTCGCCTTCAGCGATCCGGGCTTGAGGTTGTAACCGGCGTGGATCACCCCGCTGTTGCGGCTCGACTGGTGACGCCCGGGGCTCTCCTCCTTCTCGAGCACGAGTACCTTCACGCCGCGACGGACGAGCGCGTACGCCGTCGCGGCGCCGATCGCTCCGGCTCCGATCACGATCACGTCCGGCAACGGCCCGTCCATGCGCTCCCTTCGCCCAATGTGCGCGTTCGTGTTGGAGGAGTGGCGGTGTGCTTCACCCTGCTGCTTGGTCCGACGCTCCCCCCCGCCGCCCTCCTCCCCCCCTTCCTCGCCGAATCTACTACCTTTCCACCGATGCCACGCCGGTCTGACTCCTCCCGTCTCATTGAGATCGCCGAGCCCGTCGAGCGAGCCTTCCTCGTCGGCGCCCCGCGGCGGGGAACACCGGATGCCATCCATTCCGATGACCACATAGAAGAGCTGGCACGACTGGCGGATACGGCAGGTGCCCGGGTCGTCGGCGAGATGATCCAGCGCATCGATCGCCCGAACCCGCGGCACTACGTCGGCGAGGGGAAACTCGAGGAGCTGAAGCAATCCGTCGAGGACGCGGACGCGACGCTCGTCCTGTTCGACGACGAGCTGAGTCCGGCGCAGGGGAAGAACCTCGAGCGGGAGTTGAACCGCCGTGTGATGGATCGCGCCGAGGTCATCCTCGACATCTTTGCCACGAGGGCGAAGTCGAAGGAGGCCAAGCTCCAAGTAGAGCTTGCGCAGCTCGAGTACCTGCTGCCGCGGCTGGCGCGGATGTGGGTTCACCTGTCCCGCATCCGGGGGGGCATCGGTCTGCGCGGGCCCGGTGAGACCCAGCTCGAGACCGACCGGCGGATGATCCGCCGCAAGATTGCCACGATCAAACGAAAGCTCGAGGGCGTGGCGCGCCACCGTGACGTGATCCGCGGCGGGCGAAGGCCCGTGCCCACCGCCGCGCTGGTCGGCTACACCAACGCCGGCAAGTCGAGCCTGCTCACCGCCCTCACCGGCGAGCGCACGTTCGTGGAGGACCGGCTGTTCGCCACGCTCGACACGCTCACCCGCGAATCGGCGCTCGGCG
>JBDHDN010000556.1:0-2670 GCA_039591485.1 Gemmatimonadota bacterium | reverse complement strand
CGTCCAGAGCTACGACATCGGCACCACCCGCTACCACAGCGGCGCCGTGAGCGCGCCGAGTGCGACCGCCCCGCTGTCGGGCTCGAGCTACCGGATCGGCACGCAAACCTACACCACGCTCCAGCTCGGTACTGAGCGCGTGACCGGCACGGCATACACGATCGGAACGCAGGACTATTCGAGCTGGTCCAACGGCACCACGACCACGGGGTACCGCATCGGCACGCAGTACTACACGCAGACGAGTGACGGCCGCTCGTACACCACCTACAGCGTCGGGACCAACACCTACACGACCGGCACCGACGGGACGTCGCTCACGACGTACCGGATCGGCAACCAGACGTACACGACCGGCATGTTGGGACGGCGCCGGGTGCCTTGACGACACGCGATCAGCCGTGGCGACCACGTTCGAAGAGGAGGTGATCTGTGCCCCGCCGCCGCGACGAAGAAGAGGACGACGACCTGCTCGCCATGTTTTTCGGCGCTGCCCCGTTCTTCACGGCAGAGCTCGGCAAGGGCGACGCAGCCTTTGATCCGGATGCCGAGGATCGCGCCGAGGGTGATGACGGGTCCGGTGACGATCCGTACGGTGAAGGCGACGACTAGGTGAAGATGACGATTGACGAACCCGTGTCGGCAGTTGTGAAAGGGTCCCTGCCGCGTGATTCCGGTGCGAAGGGTGAGGCCCATGTGCGACATCGTGCCTCATGCGCCTGCCGCGTGGCGATGTCGCGCACATCGAGGGGCGGAAGATCGGGGAGTACCTGCTGTCCGCCACGCATCTCGTGGGACGTCACAAGCTGCGGTTCTTCGAGTCGGTTGGGTTCTCGCGGGATCGTCCGGAGGAGTTGACCGCCGCCCTTCGTGCACTGGCGGTCAACGGCACGGTGACGCGTGTCCTCCAATCGCCGTACGGCACGCGCTACATTGTGGATGGGGTCGTCGTGTCGCCTGCGGGCGCGATCGTCTCGCTGCGATTCGGCGGCTGAAGCCGCCGCTCGGCGCCTGCGGCGACATGCCCTGAAGGGCAATTGATCAGGGCGTCCTTCAGGACGCACCGCGCAGCGCCGAGCCGACGCTTCAGCGTCGGAACATGGCGACGTGCCCTGAGGTGGATTGGGGCGTCCCTCAAGGCATGTCACGCGGGACTCACCCGATTCGGCGGCTCGAGCTCACGCTTCACCGAGAGATCCGGCCGCGTATCCGCGCCACCCCTGAATGGAGGGCCCATGCCCAAGGAGCTCGAGACCGTCGTGCTGACCCGTGACGTGGCCGAGGTGGGCCTCGCGGCGGGTGACATCGGGGCCGTGGTCCATCGATTCGGTGCGGACCGGTTCGAGGTGGAGTTCGTGGCGGGCTCCGGCGACACCGTGGCGCTGCTGACGCTCACCCCTCGCGACGTGCGGCCGCTGGCCCCGTCCGAGATCCTGCACGCCCGCGTGCTCGCATCCTGACAGGGGAGCAGCTGCTCATACCCTGGCTCTCCCCGTCCGCGAAACCTATCTTTGACCTGCGCGGCGGTTTCCCCGACTTGACGGGCCGCGCAATGGAGTTCCAGGGCCGAGCGCCCACCGTCTAAGTCGCGGCTGAAGCGGCTCCGCGACCACACGTCGGGAGCCGTTTGTTGTTTGGGGGGGAGGGAGCCGGGAGTCGGGCAGACAGGGCGGCGGCGCCATCTACGGTCCTACCGCCCTACCGCCGTACCGTCCGCTGTCACACCCCGCCCCTATATAGATGGAAGCAATCGGCAGCCCTCCGCCTTCGGGCTGCCGGCATGGAGAGCGGCGGCGAGAGCACCGGCTCGATGACCCGCCCGCCAACCGTCGTCCACACGGTGGCCCAGCCGGCCGGACCCTCCGGGGCCCGGACCCATGCGCGAACGAGGCGGGAACCGCATCGAAAGGACACGCCATGCTCCGTCGAGACTTTCTGAGCCTTGCCGCCGGCGCGCCCGCGCTCGCCGCGACGCCGCCTGACCGCCGATCCCCGGGCATCCTCGAGCTGTCCTTCCCGTGGGATTCGCCCGACATCGCCGCCATGGGGTGGGTCAACGCCGGCCCCCGGCTGAGGGAGGCCGCGGTGGCGGGCACGATGCCGGGTCAGTGGGATCTGATCGAGGCCGCGGCCGCCCTCGCGGACTACGCGGCGGTCTGGGAGACCGCGCGGTTCTGGAATCCCTGTCGCCTCTACGGCACGCTCCCGCCGGCCGATCGACCCGCCGGTAGCATCCTCGTGCTCACCACGCCCCACATGCGGATGCGGTGCGGCGGGTGCCCCCGCGCCGATCTCTGCCATGCCTGGCGGCCCGACCGCTGCCGTCCGCGGCCGTCCCTGCACCTGGACGGCGCCGCATGAGCTGGCTCAAGGAGCCGAGCGCGCCGCGCGACGCGCTGACGTACCCGGCCTGGCGCGCGCTCATCACCGGGATCCTCGGCACGCACGACGGACCGCGCGACCGGTTCGCTGCCGCGGTCGCACACGCGTCCCCGCGCCGCCACGCCGCCACCGCATTCGACGAGGCGCTCGCGCTCACCGCGAGGATCAGGAGCGGTGCCGCCGACTGCACGCCGCTCGGGCTCAAGGGCGAGGACTTCGCGCGCCGCATCGAGTCAGAGCACGACGTGCCACCGCAGCCACCCACGAGCGTGGCACCCCACGACTATC
>JBDHDN010000555.1:0-2693 GCA_039591485.1 Gemmatimonadota bacterium | reverse complement strand
TACGCGGAGGAGAGCGGACTCAAGCTGGAGCACGGGCTCATACGGAACCACTACGTCGGACGGACCTTCATCAGCCCGACGCAGGACACCCGCACGACGAAGGTCCGCATCAAGTTCAATCCCGTCCGCGACGTGATCGAGGGTAAGCAGGTCGTCGTCGTGGATGACTCGCTCGTCCGCGGCACGACGTCGCGGGCGCTGATCCAGATGATCCGCCAAGCGGGGGCGCGGGCCGTCCATCTTCGACTCGCATCTCCGCCGATCACCGGCCCATGCATCTACGGGATCGATACGCCGACCCGGGCGGAACTGATCGCGGCAAGCATGTCGGTCGACGAGATTCGCCAGCAACTGGGTGTGGATACGCTGGGCTACCTGTCCCTCGACGGCACGTTGCAGGCAGCCGGCGGCGACCCGCAGTCGTTCTGCCACGCCTGCTTCTCCGGGTGCTACCCCACTGACTTGCCCCCCGAGTTTGGGATCGAGCGCGAATCCGGGCGGCCCTCGCGAGTTACAGCCCTGATTGACTGAATCTTCATCGCAAATTCACATCTGCGCGCCACATTCCGACGCACACCACAGGACTGAGGACGAATCAATGGCATACGTGTACGGATTTGGAGGCGGGGCAGCGGACGGCCACGCCGGCATGACCGACGTGCTCGGCGGCAAGGGTGCGAACCTGGCCGAGATGACACGGATCGGAATTCCGGTGCCCCCTGGCTTCACGATCTCCGCCCGACTCTGCATCGACTACGTCCGCACAGGCTCCTTGCCCGACACGGTGGACCGCGAAGTCCGCGCAGCACTGAAGCGGGTCGAGGAACTGATGGGCCGCACCTTTGGCGGGACCGAGCGTCCCCTGCTACTGTCGGTCCGATCCGGCGCCAAGATCTCCATGCCGGGGATGATGGACACGATCCTCAATCTCGGGCTCAACGACGATGCAGCAGCGGCCCTGGCCGTAGAATCGGGGAACGAGCGCTTCGCGTACGACTCCTACCGGCGCTTCGTGCAGATGTACGGCAACGTGGTGTACGGTATCAAGGCGGAGGCGGGCGATCCATTCGAGCATGCACTGGAGGAAGTGCGAGCGTCGCGGGGAGTCGATCGCGATATCGACCTCTCGGCGGACGACCTGCGCGGGCTGGTGCGCTCGTTCAAGCAGATCGTGGAGCGGGAGACCGGCCATCCCTTCCCTGACGACCCCTGGGCGCAGTTGTGGGGCGCCATCGAGGCGGTGTTCGGCAGCTGGAACAGTCGCCGCGCCGTCGATTATCGGCGGGTCCACCGGATCCCGGACGACCTCGGCACCGCCGTCAACGTGATGGCCATGGTCTTTGGGAACGTGAGCGAGGACTCCGGCACAGGCGTCGCGTTCACACGCAATCCCTCCACCGGCGAGCCCAAGGTGTTCGGCGAGTTCCTGGTGAACGCGCAGGGCGAGGACGTGGTGGCGGGGATTCGCGACCCGGAGCCGCTCGAGAAGATGTCCGAGTGGATGCCCGCTGCGCACACGGAGTTTGAGGAGTACTGCCGGAAGCTCGAGGCGCACTACCACGACATGCAGGACGTGGAGTTCACGATCGAGCGCGGCACGCTCTACATCCTCCAGACGCGTCGGGGGAAGCGCACCGCAGCGGCCGCGGTCAAGACCGCCGTGGACATGGTCGAGGAAGGACTGATCGATCCGGATCAGGCGATCTGGCGTGTGGAGCCGGACCAGCTGAACCAACTGTTGCACCCGACGATCGATCCTGACGCCGATCTCGAGGTCATCGCGACCGGGCTGCCGGCATCCCCCGGGGCAGCAGTGGGCAAGGCGGTGTTCGATGCGGATCGTGCAGTCGAGATCGCGTCCGACGGGTCACCGGTCATTCTCGTTCGTCGGGAAACGAGCCCTGATGACTTCCACGGGATGGTGGCCGCGGTGGGAATCCTCACCGCCCGCGGCGGCATGACCAGCCACGCGGCTGTCGTGGCTCGGGGCATGGGCAAGTGCTGCGTGGCGGGGGCGAAGGAGCTCGCCGTCGACGCCGCCGCACGGCAGTTCGAGGTCGACGGTACGACCGTGGCCGAAGGGGATTGGCTGACGCTCGACGGCACGGCGGGCCGCGTCATCCTGGGGAGGACGAAGCTCGTCGAGCCGGAACCAGGCCCGGCCTTCCGACAGGTCATGGAGTGGGCCGACGAGCGCCGGCGGCTCCGGGTCAGGACCAACGCGGACACGCCAAAAGACGCGGCCAGGGCTCGCGAGTTCGGCGCTGAGGGCATCGGCCTCTGTCGGACGGAGCACATGTTCTTCGAGGGTGAGCGGATCTTCTCGATGCGGAAGATGATCCTGGCGGAGTCCGAGGAGGAGCGACGCGACGCGCTCGCCACTTTGTTGCCCATGCAGCGCGACGACTTCGCAGGGATCTTCCGAGCGATGGACGGATTCCCAGTCACGATCCGCCTGCTCGACCCGCCGCTGCACGAGTTCCTGCCGCATGACGACGCCGAGATCCGTGAGGTTGCGGAGCGCATTGGAGTCGAGGAAAAGGCGGTGCGCCGCGCCCTGGAAACGCGCGCTGAGGCCAACCCCATGCTGGGACACCGCGGCTGTCGGCTAGGACTCACGTACCCGGAGATCACGGAGATGCAGGTGCGGGCGATATTCGAAGCGGCCTGCGCCGTTGCCGCCGACGGGGTCG
>JBDHDN010000554.1:0-2694 GCA_039591485.1 Gemmatimonadota bacterium | reverse complement strand
TGGATCCGCTGATTGAATCCTGGGACATTGACCTGGCGACGTTCGCGCTGGACATCGTTCTGACAGACCGAGTGATCGCCGGGAACGTGAAGCGGTTTGAGTTTGTGGAGGTGGCCCTCCCACGGCACGGCGTCGAAGAGCCCGGCTTCATGGGCTTTCTTCAGGATCCGGCCCTCAGCGGCACGGCGACCGCGGAGGAAATCGACTTTCTGAAGCGGCTGAGGTTCCAGGGCAGGCGGCCGACGCCGCTCTACTACTACCGCGAGTTACAGAACCTCAGGGACCCCCTTCATTTTGGCGTCGCGGAGAGCGCGTCATGAAGAGAGTGCACGGCTGCGGGCGCCTCGCCCACCGGCACAAGTGAACCGCTCGCGGCTGATACTTGCACGCGCCGGGATGGTGCCGGACGGCGGTCCACCACGCTGTCGGGGATGCGACCGGCGTTTGCAGTTCGGCACCGACCGCGATGGCCGGGCAACGGAATCCTGCGTCTGCGGATACTACGCGTACGTAACGACACGGTCTGGGCGCGTGGACTTGCGGCGGGGCGCGCCCGTGGGCGGTCACGCGTCAGGGGGGTTCACCGCCGCTACTCATGGCAGCTGCGACGCGACGCTGATACGGAGCGCAACGGCGGGCACGGGGAGCGATCGCGGTCCCGTGAGACGGAGGACGACAGGCCGTCATGCCGCCCCATGGACTCAATACTCAGTCGAGTCCGACGGATCGGAGTAATCGCCAGACGTCCGCTTCACGCTCTCCTGACGGCAGACGTTCCAGTCTTCCAGGCACAGCGCGGCCACCGTGGCGAGTCCGAGTAGAGGATTCAGTGCTCGCGTATCGGGCAGCACCGTATCGACGGCTCACTTGCAGATCCTAAGAGCTCTCTGGAAACCGAGGATTGACGAGCAGGGGTGGCACCCGCTCAAGGCTCGCGTCGTCCGCCGCGAAAGGTCTCCACACCGGTCGTGGAGCCGTACAACAGCAGGCGGGCGTCACGGCAGCCGTACTGCCGCATGATGTCGTGCATCATCGGCTCCTCGCCGGTCCAGGGAAATGCGAAGACGAGGTCGGAATCGTCCAGTGAATGCCCGAGCGCAGCGTATGCCGGGACGCCGTGGCCGATGGTACCGAGCCGCGCGTCGCCCGAGCCGGGCTTCCACCGGTAGCCCTCGGGCAGGAAACTGCCGACGGCAAAGCGCGCGCGCGATCCGTACCTGGCGGTGAGGTCTCGTGCCGTCCGAACCAGGTCTGCATCCAACTCGCTGCCGTAGGCTTCGTAGCCGAGCAGGTCCGCCACGATCGTGATGACGCCGTACGCGGATCCCCACTCGAGGAACCGCAGCCCCGGAGCCCGGAGCGCGAGCAGTGTCTGTAGCACGCGCTCGTAGTCGGCGGCGACGAACGGGTGCCACTCGCTTCCGCGCACCTCCGTGTCGAACCGACTCCAGATCTCCCAGCCCTCGTCGCACAGCGCAGTCAAGCGCGAGTGCAGGCGGGGCTCCACCTGGAGTCCCCGTGGTGTCGCTCCGTGGTCCATGGCCTTCCGCGTGCGCGCCGTTGGTGGAGGTGTGGACACGATCGTTCCGAGGTCCGCCGTAACGGCGACACGCGGTTCCTCGCCTCGACCCGCGGAGCCCTCTCGAGCGATCGGGGACGGCGCTCGACGAACGCCGTCGTGCTCTACGTGTTGCTGTTGCGGGCCGTTGCGGAGTGGCCGTTACTCCCCGTTCCTGCGGCCCATCTTCGGTCGCAACTTGCGATCGACGACCTGCCGCCCGGACTCGAGGCACTTCGCGACGGCCTCGGCTTCGGTGGGATACGTGTTGGGCGCGCGGCACCGACGACCTCTCTCGTCATGTCCCGCCGGCCCAATGCGCACCTCACGTGTCCACTCCGCAGGAGTGCCCATGGCCCGTGTGGCGGCTGGATCATATGCCCGTGGTACTCGATGGTGCTACTCATGATCCTGCTCAGTGGAGGGGGCAGTGACGTCCGTCTCGCGAGCTTCGGTCCGCGCGGCGGCACGCTCGGCACGTCGCTGCAGCTTGCGCTCACGCTTCTCTCGTTTGGCGGTCTCCCGCTTTCGCTTTGCCGCCACCATGGGGCCGCGTCTGGCCATGCTTCCATCTCCAGTCGCCTTGGGAGGCGCGTTCCGGTGGTGTTGGGGAACAAAAGAAGCGGGACCGGCTCTGGCGGCTGGTTCCCGCTCTGCGGATCGATCTGGGTGGACGACGCGCTGGCGTCACTGACCTTGAACCATAGTCCGTCCAGACCACCCTGTCAAAGCACTCGCTATTCCCTTTTCGAGCCCGCCCGGCTATCGTTCGCGGTTAGAGGCGCCTGCATTGGGTGCCACAGCATACGACACGGAATTGCAGGGGAACCCGCAAGAGACGCCGGTTCCCTTTTTTGTTGGCAGTACGCCGCACGGTGCGGCATCCCACCGCGGGGATGGATCCGCGGGCAACACGATGGACGATCGGCAGTGCGGACATTCCGGACCCCCGACGCGCATCGAACACATGAGGAGTAGGTATGTCACGCATTTCCGGCAAGGTGAAGTGGTTCAACGATCAGAAGGGCTTTGGGTTCATCACGCCCGACGATGGTTCGAAGGACTGCTTCGTCCATCAATCGGCGATCCAGGCCACGGGCTTCAAGTCGCTGTCCGAGGGCGACGCCGTGGAGTTC
>JBDHDN010000553.1:0-4452 GCA_039591485.1 Gemmatimonadota bacterium | reverse complement strand
AATCGATCCGCACTCCGAGTGCGGCCAGCTTCAACTCCGCCACGCGCTCATCGATCTCTACCGGCACTCGGTGTACGGCCTTAGACAACATACTGCCGCCGGTCACGAGATGTTCCGCCCCGAGCGCCTGATTCGCGAACGACATGTCCATCACGCTGGCAGGATGCCCCTCGGCCGCAGTGAGATTGATGAGCCGCCCCTCACCCAGCACATACAACCGCTTGCCCTCGAGCAGCCACTCGTCGACGAACTGGCGGGTGGCGCGCGGCCCTTCGGCTGCCTTCGCAAGATCCTCCAGGTCGAGCTCGACGTTGAAGTGGCCGGAGTTCGCGATGATGGCTCCGTCCTTCATGAGCCGCATGTGCTCGAGGCGGACCACCTCCGCATTGCCGGTGAGCGTCACAAACACGTCGCCAACCCGTGCGGCGTCGGCCATCGGCATGACCCGGTAGCCGTCCATCCGTGCTTCGAGCGCTCGGAGCGGATCCACCTCGGTCACGATGACCTCGGCTCCACCGCCACGCGCGCGCATCGCCACACCCCGCCCACACCAGCCGTAGCCTGCAACCACGAACGTGGAGCCGGCGAGGAGAATGTTGGTTGCGCGGAGGATGCCGTCGACCGTAGACTGGCCGGTTCCGTACCGGTTGTCGAATAGGTGCTTGGTCTGGGAGTCATTGACCGCGATCACCGGGAACTGCAACACCCCCTGCTCTGCCATCGCGCGCAGCCGGATGACCCCGGTCGTGGTCTCCTCGGTCGACCCGATCACGGCCTTCAAGAGCGCGCCGCGCTCCTCCGGGCTCATCGCGTTGACCCACGTTCGGACCGGTCCTTCGAGATCATCCAGCCGGCCGAGGGCAATCATGTGTAGGGCGCCAACCAGATCGGCGCCGTCATCCATCGTGACATCCGGCCGGTGCGCGAGCGCTGCTCGGATATGATCGTAGTAGCTCTCTTTGTCTTCACCCTTGACGGCAAACACCTTGATTCCGTGGTCACGCACGAGGTGCGCCGCCACGTCGTCCTGGGTGGAGAGCGGGTTGGAGGCGCACAGGGCCACGTCGGCACCGCCCGCTTTGAGCGTGACGGCGAGGTTGGCCGTCTCGGTCGTCACATGCAGACACGCCGACAGCCGCTTGCCCTCGAGCGGTCGCTCTGCCGTGAATCGCTCACGGATCTGCCGCAGCACCGGCATGAACTGCTCCGCCCACTCGGTGCGCCGCCGACCCTCGTCGGCCAGCGAGAGGTCCTTCACGTCGCTCGGGATATCGGTCACGGTCATGGCGTTCGCTCTCGTCATGTTGTGGGTCAGCGGGGGTCCGCTCACGCGGCGCTCTTCACGGCCTCACGCAGCTCGGCACTGCGCGTGGGATCCTCCCAGGTGAACAGCCTCACGTTCCGTCCGGCAACCTCGGCATCGCGCGGTGCGCGCCCGAAGTGCCCGTAGGCCGCCGTGGCACGATAGATCGGGTTCAGCAGATCGAGCGCCCGAATGATCCCGCCAGGCGTGAGGTCGAACACTTCCCGGACGGCCCGTTCGAGCAGCTCCTCGGCGACGGTTCCCGTCCCGAACGTCTCGACGAGCACCGACACCGGATCCACGACGCCGATGGCGTAGGCCAACTGCACTTCGCAGCGACGGGCCAGCCCAGCGGCGACGATGGTCTTCGCCACCCAGCGGGCCGCATAGGCCGCCGAGCGATCGACCTTGCTCGGGTCCTTGCCGCTGAACGCGCCGCCCCCGTGTCGAGCGGCTCCACCGTACGTGTCGACGATGATCTTGCGGCCCGTGAGGCCCGCATCGCCCTGCGGTCCCCCGACGACGAACCGGCCCGTCGGGTTGATGTAGACTCTCATGCCCGAAGTGTCGAGCGGGTATTCGCTCAAGACACCCTGGATCACGTGCTCCCGCACCGCGGACTCGATGTCGCCGGTGCGCACCGAGTCGGCATGTTGCGTCGAGACGACAACGGCCCGGACCGCAGCGGGGCGATCATCCACGTACTCCACGGTGACCTGCGCCTTGCCGTCGGGTCTGAGCCACGGCAGCTCGCCCCGCTTCCGCACGTCGGCGAGCCGCTGCGTCAGCCCGTGCGCCAGCATGATCGGCATGGGCATCAGATCCTGCGTCTCGTCACAGGCATACCCAAACATCATGCCCTGATCACCAGCGCCGCCCGTATCGACCCCCTGTGCGATGTCGCCGGACTGTGGATCGATCGCCGTCAAGACCGCGCAGGTACGGTGGTCAATGCCAAACGTCGCGTCGGTATAGCCGATCTCCTCGACCGTGCGCCGAACGATCTCTGGCACGTTCAAGTGCACGGTGGTGGTCACCTCGCCTGCGACAACCACCATGCCGGTCGTGACAAGCGTCTCACAGGCGACGCGGCCTCCGGGGTCTCCGGCAAGGATGGCGTCGAGGATGCTATCCGAAATCTGGTCGGCCATCTTATCCGGATGGCCTTCGGTGACGGACTCGGACGAGATGATGTAGCGCTGTGCCATACGGTACCCGGAGTTAGGGATTCCGGTCTGAGGAGCCTCGGAACCTAGCCGTACCCACGAGGGCGGGCAACCGCCCCCCTTTCAACAGTTGAAGGTCTACGAACAACCGCGCCATTGGCATCGACCTGCCGGATGAGCCAGCGGATGAGCGACAGGGACGGCGGCGACACACTGAGGATGCGGTAGCCAAGCCCGATGAGCATGAATGCGGACAGGGGATCCGACGCCATTTCCCCGCAGACGCTCGCCTCGATGCCGCCGCGGTGGGCGGCATCGACCACCCGCTCGAGCAGCTGCACGACCGCTGGGTGATGCGGTGAGAACCGATCGGCGAGCCGGGCATTCCCGCGATCGATCGCCAGCGTGTACTGCGTGAGGTCGTTGGTGCCGACGCTCACGAAGTCGCACCGGGCCACGATCTGGTCGATCAGGATCGCGGCCGCGGGCGTCTCGACCATCACCCCGAGCGGGATGTCGCTGGCGGCGTCGATCCCCTCCTCCGCCAATCCCGCGGCACACTGCGCCACGAGATCCCGGGTGCAGTCGATCTCCTCGATGAACGACACCATCGGGATCATCAACCGGAGGTCTCCGTGGCGGCGGGCCCGCAGGATGGCCCGCAGCTGCCGCCGGAAAATCTCAGGTTGGTCCAGGCAGACCCGGATTGCACGCCACCCGAGGAATGGGTTCGCTTCCGGTCCCGTCTGAAATGCTGCCGGGAACTTGTCCCCCCCCAGGTCGTAACTGCGCACCAGCACCGGCTTGCCAGCGAACCGGCGGGCGACGCCGCCGAAGTAGTCCGACTGCTCATCCTCGCTCGGCAGATGGGTGCGGCCGAGGACGAGGAATTCCGTGCGCAGCAGTCCAACTCCCGCGGCGCCATGTTTGACCGTGGGCTCGATCTCCTCCGGCAGGTCGACGTTGCCGCGCAACTCGATCGTGCGACCGTCGGTCGTCATCGCGAGTTGGCCCGCCGCCTCGTCGAGCTTCGTCCCCAGCTCGTGGCGCAGGCGCTCGCCGGCGTGGGCTGCCTCGACTTCCTCGGCCGTAGGCTCGAGTATCACCAAGCCATGTGTACCGTCGACGATTACATCCATCCCGTCGCGGATCCGCTCGAGACCACCCACCACCCCCATCACGCACGGGATGCCAAGGCTCCGCGCCAGAATCGCCGCATGCGCCGTCCGCGCTCCCTCGACGCTCGCGAGCGCGGCGACGGACTCGCGCTCAAGCTGGACGGTCAGCCCCGGCGTGAGCTCACGCGTGAACACGATCGTCGGTCGGTTGTCCCCTTCCGCCCGGATCGGTGTCGCGAGCGCACGACCAAGCAGGTGGTTGAGAACCCGCACCTGGATGCCGCCCAGGTCTGCCACGCGCTGACGCAACAGGTAGCTGGTCGACTGCGACCAGAGCGCACGCATCTCCAGGGTCTTGAACTCGAAAGCCCGCTCAGCCGATAGCTGGTTCTCCCGGATGAGGGTCTCGACGCCGGTGCGGAACTCGGGATCGAGCAGCATCATGATCTGCGCGTCGAAGATCTTCGCATCTTCCTCGCCGGCCCGCTGTCGCGTGCGCTCGCGCAAGTCCTCGAAACTGCGCCGGACGGCGTCGAGCGCTTCCTCGAGTCGCGCCAACTCGACGGCGATCTCGGAGCGCTCGATCTGTCCCCGCGAGATCTCCGGAAAGTCCCACTGGATGACGTGGGCGGCACCCACCACGATCCCGGGAGCGACCCCGACCCCTCGGAGCACGCGATTCGTCATTGCTCCACGTACTCCTTCATCAGACAAGCCACGAGATCCTCCACGGCCTGCTCCGCGTCGCTACCGTCGGCACGCACCGTCACCTCACTGCCGCACTCAGCTGCCAGCGTCATGACTCCCATGATGCTCTTCCCATTCACCCAGGACCCGTCCTTCCCGAGAGTGATGTCGGAAAGGA
>JBDHDN010000552.1:0-3120 GCA_039591485.1 Gemmatimonadota bacterium | reverse complement strand
GTTGCGGGATTCGCACTCGACAACCACCGCCAGCACCTTTGCGGCCGCGGCATCGAACCGGGTATCGAGAATCCGGCGGGCCCTCGCGGACTCGTTCAGGTTCACCGTCGGGAGATCGAGGGTCACGACACTGCCCACCTCGAGCGCCCGTGGTGCCGCAAACACGGTGAGCACGATCCAGAGCCCGATCACGGGGTAGCGAAATCGAACAACCAGCTCCGCCAGCCGCCGCACGCGCTACTCCGTCCCCTGCGCAGCCCGACGGCGAGCAAGGAGGCCGCGCCCGAACAGGACGACCCCCAGACCGGCCGGCAGGAACAGCGAGTACGCGCGCCAGGTGAGGAGCAGCGCGGCAAGACTCTGTTGTGAGAGCATGGGTGCCATGCTCGCGACGAACCCGAGCTCAACGCCGCCCGGCACCGGATCGGCGACGGGGGCGTACGCCGTGAGCAGGATCGGCAGGATGCCGACGCGGGCCGCCATGCTCGCTGCCGTGAGCGCGGCGGCGGCGGCAACGGTACCGCCCCCGAGGCGTCTCGTCTCCCTCAGGGCATCCCGCAGCGACTGCTCAACGGCGGGCGGAAACCTGTCGCGCACCCGAAAGGCGGCGGCACCACCGAGCACGAGCAGCGTGAAGACCCCGAGCACCCACGGAAGCATGTCGGGTGCTGCCAGCCGGCGCAGCAGCGCGTCCACGTCGCGAAAGCCCCGACCGCCCAGCGCGCTGAGCGAAAGAACCGTGACCGCTCCGACCAGGCTCAGATCGACGACCCGCTCCGCAGCCAGCACAACCACGGCGGCGGGGGTGGTGACGTCAGCTCGCTTGAGCGCGACAAACCGTGCGGGCTCGCCTCCAATGCGCGCGGGTGTCAGCGCCGAGGCGGCGTCTCCGTAGGCGTTGATGGCGATCGCTCGCCGTAGACCAGGTGCCTGCTCTCGTCCAAGCAACAGCCTGAGGCGCACTGCACGAATCCATACGTCCCCGGCTACCAGGCCGAGCGCGACCACATGCGCGAGTGCCACGCGCGTCATGCGGCCGCGACGTCGGCGTAGGACGTGGGCTTCCGATCCCGCAGCAGGGCCTCGAGCGACCACCGCACGGAGTCCGCCACGGCGGGGTGCTCGACATCCGCCGGATGGATGACGAACCGAAGCACGCGCCGCCAGCGCTCGAGCGGGAGTCGCGCCGCGGCGATCGCCACTCCGGCCGCGGCACGCCAGGGCTTCCTGGCACTCCACTGGACCGCGGGCGCCCGGATATGCCGGTGCCGCACGAGGTCGATCACCGACCAGGCATCTTCGGTCACGGTGAAGCCGTGCGCGCGGAGGACCGTGCCGAGCCCTCGACCATGGAACCACGCCGGCGGCACGAATCCCGTCGGCTCCAGCCCGGCGGAACGGAGCGTTGCGCATCCCTCTGCTATTCGCCGATCGGCCTCGTCCGGTAGCAGGCCGAGAAACTCCGCCTCACGTGCCGTGCGGCCCCAGGTCCTGACATGCTGGAGGACCGTGCGTGAGCTACCTGCTTCATCGTGCCGGAATCCGTGCAGCAAGACCTCCGCTCCTCCAGCACCGCAGGCGCGCACGGCGCTCGCGAACGCTTCGAAGCGGCCGAGCGGCCATGAGCCGTGCCAGTCGGGAACCACCAGCAGCGCGAACCGCTCGACCTCGAACTCGGCAAGCAGCGCAAGTGCGCGCTGGATCCGCCGCTCGTGGGCCGGGGTCACGTCGTGGATGGACACGAGCAGGTGTCGATCAGACACGAGCGTCGAGCGAGACCGTACGTGCGCTCGGATTCAGCGTGGTCGCTTCCAGGGAAAGTCGAACCGCAGGCCGACCCGCCCACTTGCCGAGAAGAGAGACTCGTCGGTGCCCTCGACGTTGCCGCGGTTCGCAATGTCGTTGTACCCCACGTCCCACGCGATCCATGCGTACCGAATCGGTTGGTAATGCCCCGCGAGCCCAACCCGCAACGTGCGCTCGCGCACACCCAGGAAGATCGCCGGCTCCCCCTGATAGCTACCCGGGATCGTGTCGCGGAAGGTGCCTTCGCCCTGCCGCTGGAACTGAAACGTGGGTGTGAGCCTGAGCCCGCGGAGCGGCGGGAAGAGATCGGCGCTCAGCGTGAGCCGGTCGTAGTCGGAGTAGTTCTGCCCGAGGCCGCGCTCGAGATAGGCGTAGCGATCCACGTCGTTCGGCGTGCGGTAGGCCCACGCCGAAACCTGCTGATACGCTGCGGCGAGCGCCAGCCACGGTGCAAGCGACGTCACCCGGCCGCCCACCGTGAAGCCGTACACCGGCGGCTCTGCCTCGTCGGTCTCCGGCGCGATGTCGATGTCGTCGAGCAGCCCCTCGCCGTACAGGGTGACGCCGCCCAGGCGGTACCACACCTGGAGGTCGAGCATGAGGTTCGCGGTCACGTCGTTCGGCTGGTTTTCGCCGTCGAAGAAGATCAGTTCCAGCGGGTTCAGATACCGCAGCGACAGCGCCCCGGACTCCGGCGCGTGCAGGCTCGACTCGCCGAGCGAGACCACGAAGTTCGGCGTCTCGTAGTCGAGGCGGTGCGCAGAGAAGTACCGCTTGCGATCGAACAGCGTCTCCAACTCCCCTGTGAACGACCGCAGCGTGAAGCGCCACGCGCGGATCTCGACCCCGATCTGCGGATAGGGGGTCGCAACGTCGGACACGAGCATGCCCGGTGTTCGCGTGAGGAACCAGTTGCGCGAGAGACGGCCAAGCTGGATCGACGCGACCGGAAAGTCGGCCGACACGTAGGCGTGGTCGGTCCGCCCGCCCCGGCGCTGTCCGGGATCGATGCCGTCGGGGTCGTCGTTGTAGTACATGTCGCCGAGCAAACGCGCCTCGGCGGCAACCGGACCGACCTCGAGCCATGCACCGGCTCGGCCATACGGCCACGCTCCCTCGTCACCGATGGGGCGCAGCGGATCGCGCCGCTGACTCGTCGATGCGCTGGCCCCGCCCTCGATCGCGGCACCCCATCGCACAGGTGCGGTGCTCGTGCTTCTCCAGCCGTACTCCTCACGCAGCAGCTCCACCCAGCCGCGTACCGGCTGTGGTAACGTGTCGGGTCGGAGCGATGCCAGGGCGAGGGCGACGTCG
>JBDHDN010000551.1:0-2710 GCA_039591485.1 Gemmatimonadota bacterium | reverse complement strand
AGCGGTCATACTGCTGCTCGGCGCCGTCATCTCCATGGTATACATGACGACTCTCTCCAACGGATTCGTCGTCGACGACATACCGTTCATTCAGCAGAACCCGACGATCCGTTCGCTGAGCAATATACCCGAGATGTTCACGTCCGGATTCTGGGAATCCACGTCGGCATCTTCCCGGACCCACTACCGACCGCTCGTCACGCTGTCGTACGCCGTCAACTATGCCCTGGGCGGCCTCAGACCCTTCGGATATCACTTGAGCAACATGCTGCTCCATTGGGCGAACAGCGTGCTGCTGATGTTCTGTGTGCTGACACTGACCGATCGGGCAAAGGTCGCCGCACTCGCTGCGGCAGTTTTCGCGGTACACCCGGTTGCCAGCGAGGCCGTGGCCTGGGCGGCGGGTCGCAGCGAGCTACTCGCGGCATGCTTCTCGTTGGCGACCATCCTCGCCTGCGTTCACACGCTGCGCGCCGACGCCGCACGACCATCCTGGATGCAGGTGGCTGGTGTCGTGTCGTTCGGCCTTGCGCTCCTCTGCAAGGAGAGCGCGATCGCACTGCTGGGTGTGCTGCTGCTGATCGAGGCAACACGCAAGCCGAAGCCGCAGTGGCGCCAGTACGGAGTGTATCTGCTCGGCGGGGTCATCTACCTGATCGGCCTCCGTCTCGGCCTAGGCGGATTGCGCCAGTCGCCCGTTGAATTCGTGTTCAACCCACTGATCGCGGAACCCCTCGGACCACGCATCCTCACGGGATTGGCGCTGCTCCGGGAAGCCGTCGCGCTCTGGCTGTATCCGGTGCCGTTGTCTGCGGACTACTCGTACGCGGCTGTCCCCGTGGCGCGGACGATCCTCGATGCCCGCGTGATCGCCGGGTGTGTCGTCCTGATCGGGTCTTTGATGCTGCTCTACTCGCTGCGGCACCGCTCGCGTGCCGCCTTCCTCGGCCTCGCGATGGTGCTGGCGCAACTCGCGCTTCTCGGTCTAAACGCGATCTGGCCGGTCGCGTCACTCTTCGCCGAACGGTTCCTCTATCTGGCAACCGCCGGCTTCGCGATCACTGCGGCTGCTGGAATCGCCGCGCTGGTCGATCGGCTCGGAGTGCCGCAGGGAACACTGGCGTATGCCGCGGCGATGGGTAGCGTCGTGCTCCTGCTCGGCGGGCGCAGCCGGGCGCGCACCGGCGACTGGCGCGATGCCATGTCGCTGTTCACGAGCGCCGTGGCGGTCCAGCCGACCAGCGCGTTCGCGCAGGCGTCGCTCTCCACCGCGTACTTCGACGCGGGAGAGTTCGAGGCGGCCCGCCGGCACGCTCGTTTGGCAGCGGAGATCTATCCGCAATACAGCCGCGCATGGCTCAACCTCGGCGACATTGCGCTCGTCCAAGGCGATCCGCAGGTGGCCAGGGACTATCTCGTGCGGGCCGTCGAGCTGGCGCCGGCGTCGCAGGGCGCGCACCTGAGCCTGGGCGTCGCGTACGCGCGCCTTGGCAATCTGGACAGCGCAGAGTCGCACTACCGGCGTGCCGTGGAGTTGAGTCCGCGGCACCCTACCGCCCTCAACAATTTGGCGAACCTCCTCGACCGTCGTGGGCGCAGAGGGGATGCCATGACCTTGTGGCAGCGGGCGCTCGAGGTCGACCCGCTCTTCCCGGAGGCACTGTACAACCTCGGTAGGGCCTACGAGCAGTCGGGGCGGGAAGCGGAAGCACGCGCCCTCTACACCCAGTTCGTCGAGACCGCTCCAGAACGCTTCGCCGCGCAGGTGGCGTTCCTCCGTGCGAAGCTCGGCCAATAGCCTGCCGACGGCGCCGGGAGCATCGATGACGGGCGCGCGTGGCAATATCACGGCGGCACTGCGCGATCCGCGTTTGATCCCTGTCGCCCTCGTGCTCGGGACCGTGCTCGTCTACGCCAACACGCTGCTCAACGGCTTCGTGTGGGACGACTTCCCCGTACTGGTCGACAATCCTGCCGTCCGCGGTCTCGGGAACCTGCCGGCGTTCTTCACGGACTACCGCACGGGCGTCGCAGCGGAGGGGATGGCGTACTACCGCCCCCTGAGGACGATGGTCTTCGCCCTGATATACGCCGTCTTCGGACTGAACGCGGCGGCGTACCACGCGCTGAACGTCATCGTGCATGCCGGGAACGTGCTCCTCGTGTACGGGGTGTTCTCGATGCTGTCCGACCGCCGCAGCGTCGCCGCGATTGTCGCAGCCGTTTTCGCGGTGCACCCCATCATGACGGAAGCCGTTACCAACATCACCGGGCTGGCCGACCTGCTCTCGGCGTTCTTCGTCCTGCTCGCACTCCGGTCCCACTTGCGGCAGCGCGCGCTGGGAGCTTGGCGACCGGGTAGTGTGGCGGCTGTGTACGGCCTCTTCACCCTCGCTCTCCTCGCCAAGGAGATGGCCCTCACGCTGCCGCTCTTGGTCTTGGTCTCCGACCTGCTGGGACGGACACGAGAGCACACCCGTTCGTTGGACCGCTCGTACGCCGGGTACATGCTCGGTTTCGCCGTCATCGCCGGATCGTTCGTTGCGTTGCGAAGTACGTTGCTCGGAGGGTTAGCCGCCGGGGAATGGATGGGCGTGACCTTCACGCGCACCATGCTCATGCAAGCGACCGTCGTGGTCGATTACATGCGCCTCGTCGCGTTTCCGCTCGGCCAGTCCGTGCGGCACGAGGTCCCGATCCCGGAGTCCTA
>JBDHDN010000550.1:0-2722 GCA_039591485.1 Gemmatimonadota bacterium | reverse complement strand
GCTGCCGCGCACACCGATCATGTTGAGATGGATGTGCGGCACGTCCACCGCCAGCGACTGCCACACCCGTCCGCACCCATCGTAGCGCCCGCGCTCCGCGGAGCCCAGCTCCCGCCACACGGCCTCGCGCAGCGTGTCCAGCTCGCGCGGGTGCACGGACCGGTCGGGATACGACGCGATCGCCGCGGCGGCGAGCGCGCCTCCCGCGGAGACGCCGAGCATCGGCTCGTCGCGCAGCGCGCGCGCCATCACGAAGAACTCGATGAGCCGTCGCAGCCGGGGGTCGGAGGGACCGGAGGTTGCGCCGAGCACGAGGCGCATCACGGGATAGTCGTGGAACGCGTCGCACAGCACGTCCACGACTTGCGGGACGTCCTCGCGTGACAGCGTGCGTACTGCACCCGATTGGGTCATCGCCGCCCCTCGTCCCGTCCTCGCGTCACGGGCTGCATCACGAATGCCGCTCGTACGGTGTGACGGCGGGAAACACATGAGACCGCAATGGAATACCACTCGACGATGACCACCGCCACCTCCATCGACGATGCTGCATGGGTAGCGGACTCCGTGGCGCCGCCGTCGGAACACTACCAGGTAGGATACGGAGCTGTCATGTCCGCCCGGCTCCTCGCCGCCCGCACGTGCCGTCCGGTCCTTCGGCCCCGGTGGTCTTGATGGCGTGCGCATGCCTGCTGCATGTTTGACGGCAGTGCCAGCAGCGAGTCGCCGTGGCCGTTCCTCTCGAAGCCCTGCAAGCCGCCTTCGCTGACCGATACAGGATCGAGCGGGAACTTGGCCACGGCGGAATGGCCATCGTGTACCTCGCGCACGATCGCAAGCACGACCGCAAGGTAGCCCTCAAGGTGCTCCGGCCCGAGTTGGCCGCGGCGCTGGGGCCCGAGCGTTTCGTGCAGGAGATCAAGACCACGGCGAGCTTGCAGCATCCCCACATCCTTCCGTTGTATGACAGCGGGCGAATCAGCGCCGCTGCAGAGGGGCCGTCCGAATCCACAGCGCCGAAACCGGCTCAAGGCCCCACCCACTCGGCCACCGAGTATCTCTACTACGTCATGCCCTTCGTCGACGGAGAGACGCTCCGCGACAAACTGAACCGCGAGCGGCAGCTTGGCGTCGAGGAGGCGGTACGGATCGCGACAGAGGTGGCGGACGCCCTCGACTATGCACACAGACACGGCGTGATCCACCGAGACATCAAACCCGAGAATGTCCTGCTGCACGAAGGCCGGCCGCTCGTGTCGGATTTTGGGATTGCGCTGGCGGTGAGTGCTGCGAGCAGTGGGCGCTTGACGGAGACGGGTCTGTCGCTGGGCACACCGGAGTACATGAGTCCCGAGCAGGCGGGTGCCGACAAGGAGATACGGCCCGCTCGGATCTCTACTCGCTCGGTGTGGTGCTGTACGAGATGCTCGCCGGCCATCCGCCTCACACGGGCTCCTCGGTGCAGCAGGTGATCCTGAAGATCCTGACTGAAGACACGCCGGCGGTCACAGTCGAACGCCACACGGTGCCTCCCCATGTTGCAGCGACAGTTGGCACAGCACTCGAGAAGCTCCCGGCCGATCGTTTCGCCAGTGGGGCTGCGTTTGCCTCCGCCCTCAACGATCCGAGTTTTCGGCACGCGGCGTCGGCCGGCGTCGCGACCGCGGGCCCGCGCGCCGGAGCACCGCGCACGGCGCTCGTTCGCTCGATTCCGTGGGCCGTCGCCGGCGTCGCGTTGGTCGTCGCGGCGGTGGCCGTCCTGAATCGGCCGGAGCGGCGGCAGCGCCCGGTTCGCGCGAACATCGTGTTGCACGATCTCGGAGACCAGACCGAGTTCGATCTCTCCGCCGACGGTCTGACCATCGCCTATCGGGGAGCCGACGGGCAGCTTCTGGTCCGCGCGCTGGACGCTCTCGAGCCGCGTCCCGTGCCGGGTGCCGAGAACGCGGGTTCTCCCCGGTTCTCACCCGATGGCCGCTCCATCGCCTACCACGACGACGGACTGTGGCGCATTTCCATCGACGGCGGGCCGGCTGGCCACCTCACCGACTCGGCACAGCGCTTCCTCGATTGGGGGGACGACGGGTTCATCTATTTCACTCACGCGGACGGCCACCTCGCGCGGATTGCCGAGGGAGGCGGCCCGGTCGAGACGCTCACCGACGTGGATACGCTGGTCGAGGGACTCCACTCGTTCCCGTCGGCGCTGCCGGGAGGCCGCGGGGTGCTGTTCGGGATCCAACGATGGCCCGAGTTCCGCGACGACATCGCCGTGCTCGACCTCGAAACGGGCGAGCAGCGGGTACTCTCGCGCGGCCGACGCGCCCAGTACGCGGCGTCCGGTCATCTGGTAATCCACCAGGCCGGGGGAGAGATCGCCGCGGTCCCCTTCGACCTCGACCGACTCGAGTTGCGGGGCGTTCCAACACCCATGGTTGCCCAGACGACGGGAGCGTTCGCGCTCTCGGAGAACGGCACCTTGCTGTACCGGTCCAGCACGGGCCGGCGCGGCCTGGTGGTTGTCGGGAGGGATGGGAGCGAACGGTGGTTGCCTGGGGAGATAGCCGAAGGTGGTTTTCCGCGTGTCGACCCCGAGGGGCGCCGGATCGCGCTTCAGCTGGCCGGCCCGAGCGGCATCGATATCTGGGTGTACGACGTCCGGGACTCGACGTTGCTGCGCCTCACGTTCGAGGGGGACAACATCTACCCGAGTTGGAGCCCC
>JBDHDN010000549.1:0-2725 GCA_039591485.1 Gemmatimonadota bacterium | reverse complement strand
ATATCGCCGTTCACCCATGCATCGAGCATCCTCGCCGCGACGGTGCGTCCGCTCTGCGCTCCGATCTCGACCAGGCCCGCCGCATAGTTGCGGGCCCGCGCCAGCTCGTCGGCGTCGGGCGGCTCGGTAACGAGCCGGCCGAGCTCCGCGAGCATGGCATCGCGCGCCTCGGCTTCCCGGTCCGGAGACGTCGCAATGTAGCAGAGCAGCGCGCCTGCCTCACGGGCGAACCATGGCATTGCGGCCACTGTGTAGGAGAGAGACCGCTTCTCCCTGAGCTCCTCGAACAACCGGCCCGCCAGCCCGCTCAGGAGCGTGCCAATGACACGGAGCGGGTATCGGTCCGGCGAGCCGTACGGCACCGCGCGGAATCCGAGCGCCAACGCAGTCTGCTGCTTGTCACGCTCCTCCGCGCCGCGACCGGCCCGCCACGATGGCCTCCCCGGACCATTGGGCGCGTCCGTCGGGCCGTCCTCCCACCCGGCCAGCGTGGCAACCGCCTCGGTCACGTCGGCGATGGCGACGTCTCCAACGACCACGACTACCGGACGCGCACGGCTCACCCGTGCCGCCCACTGACGCACCCGCTCGGCGTCGAAGCCTGCGACGACGTCCGGCATCCCAAGCACCGGCAGACCGTACGGGTGCCCCGGGAACGCGAGCCCCATCGCCTGCTGCAGCGGGTAGCGGAACATGTCGTCACGCTGGCGACGGGCATCGCTCGCCTGGAGCCTGCACTCGATGGCGACGTCAGCCGACTCGAGATGCGGCTCGTGCGCCACCGCCTGAAGGAGTGCCGCGGCATCCGCAAGCCCATCGGGGGCGACGGTGAGACTCCACCCCATGGTCTCCGCCCCGACGGCCGGCGCGACGGTTCCGCCGAGGCGCTCAGCCGCGGCGGCCAGTCCCTCGCCCGACAACCCTCCCGCGCCCCGAACTGCGCTGCGGGCGAGCAGCCATGAGAGTCCTGCGGTATCGCTCGTCTCGGCACGCGGCACTCCGGGGAAGTGCAGCGACAGCGTCACCGAGCCCGAGCCCCGCTTTGGTCGCACCAGCAGGTCCACCTGGGGAAACCGCCAGTGCGTCAGGCCGTCCGCGTGGTCGAACCGATCGAGCGCCTCCACGGGCTGCTGCGACCTCCTGGGCCGCACGGCAGCCGAGTGCGCTGCGGTTCCGGCGGCGCGGGCCGCCGGGGGCCAGGTCTGCTCCAGTACCGTCTCGGCAGCGTCGCCGGGGAGGTAGAGCACGGCACATACCGAGCCACCATCGAGCCAGCGGGCCGTCACTTCACGCACCTGTAACGCCGAGACCGAGAGCGTGCGTTCGGCGATGGCGTCGAGCAGCCGGTAGTCGCCGAGCGCCTGCGCCTCGCACAGCGCGGTGGCTCGCCCGTCCATCGACTCCATGCGGCGCGCCCACGCCGTGGTCAGGAGCGCGCGGGCGCGCTCGAGCTCGTGCTCACTTGGGCCGGTCGTGGCGAGGTCCGCGACCTCGGCCAGTGCCTGCTCGACTGCGGCATCGAGCCTGCTCGGTTCGGTCTCGAGATCGATGTCGAACACGCCGACGTCGGTCGGCGTGTAGTGACTCGCCGATGTGCTCGCCGCAAGCCCGGGCACGCGGAGCCGCCGATAGAGACGCGATCCGCGCCCGGAGCCGAGGATAATCGAGGCGACGTCGAGCGCAGGCGCATCGGCGTCGAGGGCAGGAACGGTCCGCCAACCCAGGCTCGCGAGTGGACGTTCCACGTCTCCCCGCAGTACCCGCACACTCGGCCGCACCCCATCCGGCTCGGGCGGTGACCCTGCGACGCACGCGCGTGGCCGTGCCCAGGATCCGTAGGTCTCCCTGAGCAACGCCAGTGCGTGATCGACGTCGAGGTCGCCCACCAAGGCGACGATGACCCGGTCTGGCGTGTATCGACTCTCGTAGTACGCCCGGACATCGTGGCCGGTGAGTCCGCGCAGCCCTGCCTCGGTCCCGATGCGCCAGCGCCGCATCCGATGGATGCGGAACAGCAGCTCATAGAGGGTCTCGGAGACCACCGCCCGCGGTGTGTCGAGCTTGCGCTTCGCCTCCTGGACGATGACCTCGATCTCCCGGGACAGTTCGTCCGCGTCGAGTGCAGCGTGCATGAGCGCATCGGCCTGAATGTCCACGGCCTGCCCGAGCCCGCCGTGCGCCGATGGGAGCACCGTGTAGTAGACCGTCTTGTCGTAAATGGTGCCGGCATTGAGATAGCCGCCGACCAGTTGGGTCTCGCGGGCGACGGCGCCGGGTCCGCGCCGCGCGGTGCCCTTGAAGAACATGTGCTCGAGCACGTGGGAGATCCCGACCCATTCGTCCGGCTCGTCGAAGTAGCCGGCACGCACATGCGTCACGGCAGCCACGACCGGCGCCGCTGCATCACGCCGTACGAGGGCCGTCAGGCCGTTCGGCAACACCTCGCGGTGTACCTCTCGGGTCCATTGCATGACGAAAAGAAGATACAGGTGCGCCCGCTCGCGCGGGCGGGCAGGCTCATCCCGACAGACGGGCGGATGCCCGCGTGCGGTCAGCCCAGGATGGCGATGAGGCCCGTTGCCGCGATACCCTCGACGAAGCTCTGCGCGTCCGAAACCGGGATGACCACGCCCGTCCTGTCGCGGCTGCGGCGCGCAACGCGCTCCATGTACTCCTGGAGCGACGAGCCGATGCCGTCCCGGTCATCCATCTTCATCTGCAGAAC
>JBDHDN010000548.1:0-2736 GCA_039591485.1 Gemmatimonadota bacterium | reverse complement strand
GACCGGCGGCTGGACACGCTCGGTTTCACGCGACACGAGATCGTGACGCTCGCGTCGATCATCGAAGGAGAGGGACCGGTCGAGGCGGACCGCTCGCTCATCTCGTCGGTGTATCACAATCGGCTGCGTCGAAGGCTCCGGCTCCAGGCGGATCCGACGGTCGTGTACGCGCGTGGCTCCAGGGCAAGGCTGTACCACAAGCACTACCGACTCGATTCGCGGTACAACACCTACCGCGTTGACGGCCTGCCCCCCGGTCCGATCGGCCAGCCCTCACTGGCAAGTCTCCTGGCCGCGCTGTACCCGGCGGAGACGGAGTACCTGTATTTCGTCGCAACGGCGGAAGGGCGCCACCTGTTCTCCAGATCCTACCGCGAGCACCTCGCGACTGTCCGCTCCGTTCGTGCTTCCCGCTGACGACGTGAGGGCACCGGAGCCCACGGCTAGGGCTGTGAGGCTGCCTGCTCGAGGAACCACTCCACCAGCTCGCCGTCATCCACGATCGACCACGTATGGGGCGAGGACCCGGCGTCATAGCCATCTCGCCGTGCATACGTCGTCACCAGCTCGGCGCGCGTGTTGCCAAGCAGCAGGAGTTGGTTGACGAAGGCAGCGAGGTCGAGCGAGTTCATGTCGTAGTAGCTCTTGCGACGATTGGCGATCCACCAGGCGACGTCCGGCTCGTGGTATGCTCGTACCGGAACGTCACGCAGGAAGATCGCATTCCCGCCGTTCGGTGCGGCCATGCTGAACGGAGCATAGGCGTGGTAGCGCTCGGAGTGCTCCTCCGGAGAACCACCGAGGTGCTGTGCGAGGAGATAGCGTACCCAGCGGCCCTCGTCGTCCGCCGCCGGGTGGAACGCGTTGCGGATGCTCCGGCCCTCGGATCGCCAGAGACGCTCCATGTCGAGTGGCGCGTCGACGAGCGCAAGTGCAGCCGGACGGATGGTGTACTGAGACCGGTGCTGCTGCAAATGGATGGCGAGTCGCGTGGCGCGCGTTCCGCCGAGCGACAGACCGGCCAGGCAGATCGGTACGTCGCCGAGCTCGTATCGTGCTACGAGCGAGTCGAGCCGGGCAGCGACGCGGGCGAGACTGGTATCGCTGAAGAAGAAGTCGAGCGGGTTGCCTGTCGTGAGGTGTAGCACGCCGCCCCCCCGCGTCAACGCCGCGTGGTCGAATCCGTCTCGGGTAGGTCGCCGCCAGTCGTCGACGCGTCGTGGATCGAGAAAGACCACGAGCGCGCGGGGCTGGACAGCGCTGGGGAGCAGCAGCGTATGGCCCCGCTCGGTCAGCGCGACCGCGCGCTCTGGCTCGGGCCCGATGCGGAGCAGGCCCTCGATCGGTTCGTACTCCTCATGCACAATGAAATCGAGCCCTGGCGAAGCGCAGGCGGAGCACGTAGCAAGCGCGATGGCGAGCCCGGGTCCCAGCCGGAGGCGTCGCATCCGTCGGCGAACTGGGGTGCGCATCATGACTGCCGGCCCTTCCTGCCGCGGAACCAGGCGATGGTCGCCGCAAGCACGGCTGCGACGAAGATCGTCGCATTGGCGACAGTGACAGGCATGCCCGCTGCCCATAACCCGGCACGAAGACCACCGAGTAGGAACCCGGCGGCAAGGAGTAGCTGCACCATGCGCAGCCACGGCCGAGTCGAGGTGTGAGGCAGGAGGCGGACGAGTACCGTACCCCCGGTCAGGAATAGAACGGTCTCCGCCCAGAGAACCTGCTCCAGCCGGAATGCCAACATGAACCGGACGGCGACGTCGACGGTGGCCACGGCGACGATCGTCGCCACCCACAGGAGGAGTCTGCGATGCTCCGGGTCAGTCATCGGGTGCCGCCTCATGAAGTAGGGCGACGAGATCGAGGGGCTTGGTGTGCATTCCGAGAGACCCGTCGGGCGCCCGTGGCCACTCGTCGCTGGCGCGATCGCGGTAGAGCTCGATGCCGTTCCCGTCGGGGTCTCGGAGGTACAGGGCCTCGCTGACGCCGTGGTCAGACGCCCCATCGAGTGAGATGCCGACATTTCGCAGCCGGCGAAGCGCGTCTGCCAGTGCGCGGCGGTCGGGATAGCGGATCGCCACGTGGTAGAGGCCGGTGCTGCCCGGTGGCGGCGGACTACCACCGAGGCTCTCCCAGGTGTTAAGGCCGATGTGGTGGTGGTAGCCGCCCGCAGCGAGGAAGGCTGCACGGTCCCCGTGGCGCTGGGTCACCTCGAAGCCCAGGACGTCTCGGTAGAACGCCACCGACCGCTCGAGATTCGCCACCTTGAGGTGCACGTGGCCGATGTCGACACCTGGATCGATCGGCGGACGGTCGGTCATATCGTCTCCCGGTTGTGTTGCGGGCAACCGCGTGTCGGTGCAGCCCGCGCTGATACCATCCTGCTCGGGCCCTGTCAGCAAATCGTAACCTGACGGCAACCGGTCCCGCACCTTCGCGTCGTACCTTCGTAAGCGTCTTTCGTTCGGAGGTCGCGTCATGCTCGCTGCTCGCCAGATCCTCGTGGCCGTCGTCCTTTCCGGAGTTGCTGTTGGGTGCGGAGAGCGGGACCTGCCCCAACAGGAGGGGACCCTCGAGACGATCGTCGCGCCCGCATGGGCGGACTCGGTGGTTGATGTGGTGCCTCGCTGGGAGTCTGGGCCGGAGCTCGTCTACCCCGACTCCCTGCGGGAGGCGGGCGTCGAGGGCCGCGTCGTCGTCGCGGGCGTGGTGGAGACCGATGGCAGCATC
>JBDHDN010000547.1:0-2737 GCA_039591485.1 Gemmatimonadota bacterium | reverse complement strand
GCGGCAGCTGCCGCGCCTGGTGGACGGGCCCTTTCGTTACGCGACCTACGCCGGTGCGTACGTTCCTCGTGCGAGGAAGTTCACGGCGAAACCGGTCAAGCAGGCGGTGATTTCCGCGTCGGCCATGTCGCTGCTCTATCCTCCTGAGGGCATCGATGGGTATCCGCGGGAACGGTTTCTGAGCGATCTCGTCCAGCATGCGGTAGCCGATATCCGCAGTTGCTTCGACAACGGGGCGACGAGCGTGCAGATCGATTTCACCGAAGGGCGGCTCGCGCTCAAGCTCGATCCGTCGAAAGGCCTACTGCAGCAGTTCGTGGATCTCAACAACCGCGTCCTCGCGCACTTTTCCGCCGCGGAAAGGCAGCGAATCGGCGTGCACACGTGCCCGGGTGGCGATCACGACTCTACGCACAGTGCTGACGTGCCCTATGGTGAGTTGATCCCGCCGTTGATGACGCTCGACGTCGGCAGCTACTTCATGCAGTTGGCCAGCGAGGCGGAGCCGGAACGTGCGCTGAACGCGGTACGTGCGCACCTCGAGGCCGGCCGTCGCGTCTACGTCGGGGTGATCGACGTAATCGATCCTCAAGTGGAATCGGCCGACGTGGTACGCGACCGGGTGCTCGCAGCCGCCGAGCATATCCCGGTCTCGCAACTGGGGACGACGGACGACTGCGGTTTCTCGCCGTTCAGCGATGATGCCGGGACATCGCGTGAGCTCGCGTTCGCCAAGATCGCGGCCCGGGTGCGAGGAACGGCACTGGCTGCAGCCGAGCTCGGCGTCTGAGTGACGTCCGGGCCCAATGAGTCCGAGCGCCTGCGGTGCCGCAACGCAAGTGGTGCACAGTGGGCCGCTGCATAGATTCTCACAGGCACGGGTCCGATGCCGTGCGGGCCCTTCGAACCCGACTCTGCACGTCACGTGTTGCCCGATGGACCCTTGGGTCGTCGGTCACGCGGACGCAGGAGGAACTCACTAGATGATCGTGTGCGCACGGGATCCTGCGGCATTCCCCACGAGCCGGTACTTCCTTCTGACACTCGCAACCTTGCTACTCCCACCCATGTCCTCAGCTCTTGCGCAACAGCCGCCCCAACTCGGCGAGGCCCCGACCGCCGATGTCATCGCCGCCATGACGGTCGAGGAAAAGGTACGACTGTTGGTCGGGATGGGATTCGGCATGGACATGCCGTTCCTGCCGCCGATCGACCCCGAGGATGCGACGATCCCGGAGAAAGTGCCTGGAGCCGCCGGACGCACCCACGCCGTTCCGCGCCTCGGCATTCCGTCGATGACGCTGGCGGACGGGCCGGCCGGGGTGCGCATCGATCCAGTCCGCGACGATGAGCCGGGCCGGACGTATCACGCCACGGCCTTCCCTGTCGCGTCGCTCACGGCGTCGTCGTGGGACAGCGAGTTGCTCGAAGCCGTCGGCAGGGCATTCGGGCAGGAAGTGCGCGAATACGGGGTGGACATTCTCCTCGCTCCTGGGATGAACATCCACCGCAACCCGCTCGGCGGGAGGAACTTCGAGTACTACTCGGAGGATCCTCTGCTGTCGGGCAGGCTCGCCGCCGCATTCGTGGCCGGGGTCGAGTCGCAGGGCGTCGGCACGGCCCCCAAGCACTTTGCCGCGAACAACCAGGAGTTCAACCGGCTGCAACTGAATACCCTCGTCAGTGAGCGGGCACTACGCGAGATCTACCTGCGGGGATTCGAGATCGTCGTCAGGGACGCACAGCCGTGGACGGTGATGTCGTCCTACAACCTCATCAACGGAACCTATGCGCCGGAGAGCCGCGAGCTGTTGACCACGGTCCTGCGCGACGAGTGGGGGTTTAGGGGATTCGTGATGACGGACTGGTTCGGTGGCCGCGATGCCGTCGCGATGATCAGGGCCGGCAACGATGTGCTGATGCCGGGATATCTCCAGCAGTCGACGGATCTTCTGGAGGCGGTCATGAGCGGCGCGTTGAGCGAGGCGCAGCTCGACGAGAGTGTGGCGCGGGTGCTCGAGATCGTCCTGCAGTCACCGACCTTCCAGAAGCACGCCTATGCGAATGAGCCCGATCTCGCGGCCCACGCGGCGATCGCACGTCGGGCCGCCGCGGAGAGCATGGTGCTGTTGAAGAACGATGCACGCGCGCTTCCGCTGGCATCGACGGGCACCGTTGCCCTGTTCGGGAACGCGGGGTACGCACTCATCGTTGGCGGGACCGGCAGCGGCGAGGTCAACGAGGCGTATGTGGTCTCGCTCGACGCCGGACTCGCAGCTGCCGGGCACGGCATCGACGCCGCTCTCCGAGACGAGTACCGCGCGTACATGGCAGATCAGCAGGCACGGCAGCCCGAGCCGCCGATGCCGTTCTTCCCGCGCCCACCGATTCCCGAGCGACCGGTGACCGCGGAGCGTATCGCCGAACTCGCGCAATCGACGGACGTCGCCATTATCACGATCGGGCGGCAGTCAGGTGAGATGACCGATAGGGAGCTGGACGACTTCACGCTGTCGACAGCGGAACACGCCCTCATCGACGACGTGTCCGCTGCCTTCCAGGTGGCCGGCAAGAAGGCCGTGGTCGTGCTGAACGTGGCCGGGGTGATCGAGGTGGCGAGCTGGCGTGACCGGGTGGATGCGATCCTGCTCGCATGGCAGCCCGGGCAGGAGGGCGGGCACGCCATCGCGGACGTTCTGGGCGGCGCCGTGAACCCGTCGGGCCGCCTGCCCATGAC
>JBDHDN010000546.1:0-2737 GCA_039591485.1 Gemmatimonadota bacterium | reverse complement strand
GCCAGCTGTAGCTGTCACCATCCAACGACAGGATCTGCCCTTCCTCGACCGCCGAGACGGTACGCCATTCCGCCCGGTCGAGCACCGTCGGCTCCCCGCCGCCAACGAGCAACAGCACGTCAGGGTCGCGGTGGGCGATCGACTCGAGGCTCACCGTCGCCGAGGGTACGTCGAGGTCGGCGAAGACGTTGTGAGCGCCGGCGAGCTCGAGGAGCTGCGACAAGAAGCTCCCGCCTCCAATGACCACCGGCGGTGCATCCCACGCCAGAATGGCGACCGACGGTCCAGATCCCGAGGGGACGGTGCGACGCCGGAGGCTGTCGAGCCGGACCTCGAACCGATCGGCGAGCGTATCGGCACCCGGGAGATCGCCAAGGACGTCAGCGAGCAGCCGAGCAGCTTCGGGCACATCCTCGAGCCGATCCATGCGCACGCTGAGGGTCGCCACCCCGACGGCTCGCAGTCTATCGATGGTCGCGGCGTTGGTCGGCGTGTGATAGAGCACCACGACATCCGGCTCGCGTGCCAGAATGGTCTCCAGATTCGGAGACAGCCCATCACCGACACTGGGGACGGCCTCCGCCGCGCGCGGGAGCGCGCCCCAGCGCGTACGCCCGACGATCCTGTCGCCAGCTCCGATGGCGAACAGCAGCTCCGTGAGCGACGGGGACAGCGATACGATGCGCGTCGCGGGTGCGACAACATCGACGGGATGGCCGGCGTGGTCGACGCGGTACACCGTCCCCTGCTCCCCACCACAGGCGAGGAGCAGCGCCAGCAGGCTGACGGTGCCGGCCCTACTGGACACGCCCGCTCGTCCCGGACGCGGTCGGCCGGGGAGCGGACGTCACGAATCGATCGGCGTGGCGCATGCCCACCTTCCCCCCCGCGAGGGAACCGTGTGGTGGATCGGGTACGCGACGTCTCCTGGCTTCGGGCAGCTGGCTCGCCTTCCCGGTGATCCCAGTGGCGGTGGAGCCAGCCGATGGTCATCGCCCGTCACAGTGGCGGGGCCGCGCCGGATCTTCACCGGCTTCCGCCCTCGCACCCGAGTGACAAACAGCACTTCGGTGAGAGTCTAGTTCTGAGGCTTTCGAGCCGCAAGAGCGGCTTCGAGCCGTGCTTTGAGCACGGCGCGCCGCGAACGGTAGGCTTCGTCCTCGATCTCTTCCCGCGTCGCGTCGAGGGCGGCGATCTCCGCCGCGAGGACCGCAGGATCAGCACTCACGCTCTCGTCCGGAACCGGTGCCGCCGATCGGCGCAGCGCCAGGGCGAGTCCTCCCAGCAGCGCGAGTGCCGCAAGCGGAACCACGACCCAGAGTAACGACAGCGCACCACCGCCAGCCCGGAACCTGATCCGCACCGCCGTGCCGGCCGCAATCGAGTCCTGCCCGTAGCGACGCAGCGGTTGTCCCTCGAGCTCCTCTACTCCGCGCATGGGCAGCGGAGGCGCCGCGAGCGCCGCGGTACTGTCGCCCAGCAACACGCTCAGCAAATCGACCGGCTGGTCCAGCGGTACGGTAAACTCGTCGATCCCGGCGGGCAGGACGTACCCCACGAGCAGTTCCCGCTCACCAGGCACGATCGGTGCGAACACGCGCAACCGCCCGTTGGACACATCGATGGCGTCGGCGGCCAGATCGCTCAACCCGAGCTCGACATCCTCTGCCGCTCCCGGCAACGCCGTCTCCCAGACCGGTGTCGCGGTGTCGGCCGCGATGCGGACCAGCTCTCCACGGTTGGCAAGGATGAACAACTCGATGACCCGGCGCGACCCGTCGGCCGTCGGCGTGCGGACCAAGACATGGCGCTCGGCTGTGCGCACCGGGGGCGCCACCGCCGACGTATCGAACACCAGCAAGGGCGGCACCTCGCGGCTGGGAAGCGAGTCCGGCCGGATGGGTTCCGAGAAGTAGCCGATACCCTGGTGGTCCACACTCACGAGGTAGTTCGCCGCTGTGTCCACTGCCGCCGCGCGCAGGCTGAAGCGGCCGGCGGGATCGGTACGCTGCGAATCGACAGGGCCGCCGGACGTCAGGGTCACCGCGTGAAGCACGACCCACCGGCCGGCGACCCCGATCGTATCTCCAGTGGCAATCCGCAGCACTCGACCAGTCACACGAAGGCCCTGCGCGTCGAGGGTGGTCGCAACGCCCAGGGCCAGGAGCGCGAGCCAGCACGCGCTACGGAGTGAACTTGCCAAAGTCTTCCGGGTCGAGCTTCTCGAGGTAGGACTTGAGCGACTCTGGACTCGCGTCGTCCGAGTCGGGTGCCATGGGTTCGATGGTGTCGATCGCGGTGAGCTCGAGCAGACCTTCCTGCGTGAAGATCGGCGCCTTCAGCCTGAGCGCGACCGCAATGCTGTCCGACGGCCGAGCGTCGATCTGAATGACGTGATCTTCCCGGTGCAGGTGCAGCTCAGCGTAGTACGTGTTCTCCTTGACGGCACTGATCAGAACGCGGGACAAACTCGCCCCGAGCCCGATCACAATCTGCTTGACGAGATCGTGCGTGAGCGGCCGAGCGAACTTCACACCAGCGAGCTCCATGGCGATCGCGCTCGCCTCCGCCGGGCCGATCCAAATGGGGAGCACGCGCTCCCCATCCAGCTCCTGCAGGATCACGACGGGCGTGTTTGTCGCGCGGTCGAGCCCGAGGTGGGCGACCTTCACCTCAATCATCGACGGTCAGGTTCCTGCATCCCACGATGCGAGATACTTCTGCTGTGCAGGTGTCA
>JBDHDN010000545.1:0-2749 GCA_039591485.1 Gemmatimonadota bacterium | reverse complement strand
GGATTCCTCGATGGTGAGGACGCCCTGCAGGCGGTACGAGACGACGGCCAGGATCACACCCGCAATGACGCCCCACAGCACCGCCGTCGAGCCGCTGCCCCGAGAGAGATCGCCGTCCCCCGTGAGCCACAGCACGAGCGGAACGACGGCGACCATCGTCACGATTGGCAGCACCATGTTCACGGCCCGGCGCGGCACACCGGTCTTGGCGCGCTCGCCGGACACTTCCTCGGTCACCATGGGCTTCGCGCCGTCGCGGAGGAGCTTGCCTTCGTCGGTCACGCGGCGCTCGGCCTCACGCATCGGACCGAGATTCCACCCGGTGAGGATGACGGTGAGCACGAGCACGAGAGCGAGCACGGCATAGAAGTTCAGCGGGATGGCAGCGAAGAGGATTGTTGCGGGCCGGTCGACACCTTGCGCGGCCAGCAGGGCCGCCACGTATGCGCCCCACGCGTTGAGTGGCAAGAGGCTCCCGATCAGAATGCACTTGGGCGAGGAGGTGGCGTCGATGATGTAGCTGAGCTTCTCGCGCGAGATGCGGTACTTGTCGGCCAGGGGGCGCGCGATCGCCCCGGACACCAGGAGACCGAAGTTGGATTCCAGGAACACCGCCATGCTCACCGCCGCGGTGAGGAGTCCGACGGATCGTTTCGAGCGAGCGACGCCGAGGCCCTCGACACGGTCCACGAAGCCCTCCATGCCGCCCGAGGCTTGCGTGAGTGTGATCATTGAGCCGATCAGCACCGAGAACATGAGTACCCGCGCGTTGTCCGCGTCGGTTACGGCGGCGATGTACGTCTCCACGGACGCGATGAGGCCGGCGAGTGGATCCCAGCCATGCATGATCGTCCAACCCAGCAGCACGAACAGCGCCAGCGACAGGTAGACCTGCTTTGTTCGGATGGCGAGGCCGATCGCCACGATGGGTGGGAGGATGGAGAGCCAGCCGTACGATTCCATGCGCTTTGAGGCTCCGGGCCGAAGATCCGTGAACGGTACCGAGGAGAGCCGGGGGCTGCTAGGGATAGGCGGATGGACGGCGGGCCCAATATCGGATGGGGGAACGATGAATGTCGAAGGGACGTGCGCCGCCGCGCACGCACCGTTTCCGCCGTACCGCCCTACCGCCGTTCGGCCGTGCTTACGTCGGCGCCTGCCGCAGCAAGTACAGCCCGAGCGCTCCGAACACCATGTTGGGGAGCCAGGCAGCGAGCGTAGGGGAGATCACGCCGCCCGCCCCGAACGTCCGCGACAGCTGGACGAGCACGAGGAACACGATCGCGGTCGCCAGGCTGATCGCGACCCCATAGGCGTTTCCCGTTCGCGGCGCGGACACCACCAGCGGAGCGGCAAAGATCGCGATGATCAGGCAGGTGAACGGGACGGCGAGCTTGAGGGCCAGATCGACCCGGAGCTGGCGTCCGTCGCCGCCGGAGCGCTCCAGGGCCTCGACGTACCGGCCCAGCTCGGCGTAGCCCATCTCCTCGGGCCGCTTCGGCTCCGCCAGCAGGTCCGCTGGACGCTCCAGCAGTTCCCGCATCCGCATCGAGTCGAACGCCATGACGATCTCGCGGTTCATGCCGGGAAGGACCCGGAAACGGCCACGCTTCATCGTCCAGCCCGAGATGGAGTCGTAGTCCGCCTGGTCGGCTGCTACCCCGAGGGTGGGATACTCCGGTCCGGTGCCTTCGCGCTCGAGCACGACGTCGCGCATCGAGCGACGCATGACGTTGAGCTCTCGGATGACGTACACCCAGCCCTCTTCCGCGCGGTAGATGAAGTTGTAGCGCACGTCCTGAGGCCCGCGCTCCAGCTCGCCCAACGCTTCGAGCTGGCGCCGGGTCGCGGGCGGCGCCATCTCGCCCAGCACCAAACCGATCAGGGATACGACGAACGCGGCGAGGATCACGGGCAGGATGACCCTGTGGGCGCTGCGGCCGGACGCCTTGGCGGCGGTCAACTCGGAGTGCCGTGCAAAGTTGCCGAGGGCGAACACCGTGGCGAACAGCACGGCCGCCGGCAAGATGCGGAAGACACGCTCCGGAGTACTGTAGAAGTAGCCCTGTGCGATTGCCCGCCACGAGAGGCCGCGGACGAGATACTGGTCCAGTTTCTCGGCGAGCTCGATCAGCAAGACCGCGAACGGCAGTCCCAATGCCGCCACGAGGAAGATGCGGATCCACTCCCTGAGGAGATAGCGATCGAGGATGCGCCTCATTGGGCTCCCACCCGGTGCTGCTGGCGTCGCGCGCGCCCGCGGGGCACGGTGCCGGCGCGGCGCTCGAGGACCAGCCCGATGACCCCGAGACCTCCCATCAGGATGTTGGTTGCCCACATCGCCAGAAACGGCGAGAGGGTCAGGCGATCGGCCAGCGACTCACCCGCGATCAGCCCGACATAGTAGATCGCGAACACGATCATGCCGGCACCGAGCACCAATCCCAGTCCTCCGCGGGGGAATCGGAGGGCGAGCGGCACGCCAACGAGCACGAACACGATGCAGGCCGCCGGAATGGCCAGCTTCTTCTGCAACTCGACCGCGTAGCTCGCAGCGCGCACGCTCGAGCTGCGCTCGCGGTCGCGGAACACCCGCACTTCGGAAGCCCGAATGGGACGGGGGCGCGGTGGCGTGATGACCTGTCGTGCGGCGCGGGCCTCCGCGGGCGGGCTCCGCGGACCGGCGTCGGGCCGAGGCCGGCGGCTGACCGGCCGCTCGCGCTCCTGTGCCTCCAGCTCCTCCGGCGTG
>JBDHDN010000544.1:0-2761 GCA_039591485.1 Gemmatimonadota bacterium | reverse complement strand
ATCGTGGATCGCGTGATCGCCTTCGTGGAGAAGAACGCTTCCGCCGGCCGGCCATTCCTCGCGGTCGTCTGGTTCCACGCGCCTCACGAGCCTGTAGTCGCGGGCCCTGACTACCGAGGACTGTACGACGGACGAATGAACGACGAGGACGCCGCCTACGCCGGCGTGATCACGGCGATGGACGAGCAGATGGGACGGCTCCGGGGCGAGCTGCGACGACTGGGCATCGAGGACCACACGCTCGTTCTGTTCACCAGCGACAACGGCTCCAGCCGCCGGACACCCGGACCGTTCCGTGGCGGCAAGGGAAGCCTCTCCGAAGGCGGCATCCGTGTCCCAGCTCTCCTGGTCTGGCCGGAGAAGATCCGCGGACCGCGCTCGACCGAATCCGTCGCGCACACCGACGATCTGTTCCCTACCGTCCTCGACGCGGCCGGAATCGGAGTGGACGCGACGGTACGGCCGATCGACGGCGTCAGCCTGATGCCGCTGATCGAGGGCCGGTCGGCGGAACGCTCGAAGCCCATGGCCTTCGAGTTCCGCACGCAACGGGCCTACATCGATCCGCCCTACAAGATCCTCAGCATCGACGACGGCAGAAACTTCGCCCTGTACAACCTCGCCCGTGACCCACGCGAGGAGATCGACCTCGCCGGGAGCGAGCCCGAGAGGCTCGCGAGCATGATCGCCGCGCTCGAGTCGCACCGCGCCTCGTGGGCGCGGAGCCGGGAGGGAGACGACTTCCGCTAGCCACCTCGGGCCCGGACACGACTCAGCATGAGGGACAGGGCGGCCGAGAGGGCGGCGACCGCGGAGAGCAGGCGCAAGACGTCGGTCGCGTTCACGTGCACCGGCGGAAGGAAACTGCGGTAGGCCCAGTTCATCACGAGCAACGCGGCGGTGGATCCGGCCCACACCACGAGAAAGGCGCGTGCCGTTCCGTGCTGCAACCGAAACCCGTAGCCCGCGGCAACGACGAGGAGCACGACGACGATCAGTGCCACCGTCCGGGCGTTCAGCTCCTGACTCAACAGATCGGCGTCGCTCCAGATGCCCTCGCCGAGAATCCCACGCTCGGTCGCCCCGCGAAATATCCGTCGAGCGGCCACCGTGGCCTCGCCGAGCGCCAATCCGGCGAAGACCACCGAGACCCCGCGCCAGAACCACCTCTCCCCGGCCCTGTCGGTCGACCCCGGCCGGGAGGAGATCGCGACGAGCAACGCGGCCGCCCCGAGCAACAGCATGACCAGCCAGGCCGCCGGGTCACCCCAGTTGAGGCGGATCACCCGCTGCCAGCCGCGATCCCGATAGGCGGCCAACCATAGGATTGCGCCCCCGAACGCCAGCAGCGCTCCCGAGTTCAGCGCCGTGAAGCCGGGCCAGCCGGCGCCGGGTCGGGTTTGTTCGGACCAGGCCACCGACTGATCGCGGAGGGCCTGGAGAAAGGCAAGCATAAAGCTCGCTCCGGCCAGCAGCTTGAACGGCTCCTCCGTCAAGTAGGTGGTCGGGCCGCGCTCGAAGAGGAGATCCGTGGCGGTATGCAGGACGTAAAAGACGAAGCCGAGGGACAGGAAGCCTCGCAGGGCCCGGTGGCGGGCGAGTGTCGGCACGCCGAGAAGCCCGGCGACCAGCGCGCCCGCCCCGTAGGCGATGACGATGACGTCATTCCAGTTCTTGCCGATCAGTGGGCGGCCGTAGGTCCCGAGGAGCCAACGGTTGTCCAGCTGCTCGTGCAGCTGGAACCGTTCGTCGAAGGCCAGCACCGTCAACCCCACCGCGGTTACCAGCCAGAAGGCGAGCTCGGCCGGTCGGTCCGAGGGTCGCAGCTTCCAGTTCATCCAGGCCAGCAGGGCACCGCTTGCCAGATACACACCGGACAGGCAATCCACCAGCCCCCCTTCACGAAAGAAGAAGTGGCGGTGTTCGCCCGATCCCGCGAGGTAGCAAGTGCAGAGATAGACCAGGGTGAACCCGTAGACCCACAGGGCCGGCGAGCCGAGCGGAAACGCCCGGCGGGATCGAGACGCCTCCCAGTCGGCACGGAGTCGGGTCACGAGTGAGCGCAGGATCGAGATCAATCGGGCAACCAACGGAAGAGGTCCGGAGGGGAGTTTCGGCTGCAGATCGGAGAAAGTAAAGCGGCGGGAGGGGGCCGGAGCGGAAAAAGGGCAGGAGGTGGGGGACCCCTCCTGCCCTCGGGTCGGTCGATCGGTCGAGGCTACCCCTCTTGGATGTGCCGCAGCCCCGGGGACTGGATATCCACCGGTTCCGGCTGCTCGCCGCCGTCGCCGCTGCCGCCGCTACCGTCGTGGTCGGCCTCGAGGCGGTCGATGTCCCGTGCGTTCGGGTCCTGTCCCGCTCCGGTGACCTTTTTCAGCTCGTCGTTGTCGAGTGTCTTCGTCATGGCCTTTCTCCTCACGTTTCGCGCTCCGTTGCGCATTGAGTGTCGGCTACGCCGGATGGGTATATCCAGATCCGTGCCAACACGGCGCGCCGCGTCACGCGATTGCCCAACTAGTTCCATGTAAACGACTTGCCTGATCAGGCCTCGTTCGAACCGATCCCTCCGGATGCACCATCCCTGTCCGGAAGAAAAGCCGGTCTCTCGATTCGCGAAGTCGCCCTGGGGCAGCGCTCGACTAGGAAGCGATGCGGACTCTCAGGCCCGCGCGAGGCGATGCCGAGCGCTCCGCCGCGGCCGGGCGCGGAGAACGCCTGTGACGGATCCGCCCGAGGAGCTTGTTGATCGGGTTGCTCCTCC
>JBDHDN010000543.1:0-5253 GCA_039591485.1 Gemmatimonadota bacterium | reverse complement strand
CGCATGGCGGCGTACGACAGGGTGGCCGCCAACATCCTCCATGTCGCCTCGGCGGCTCGCCCCTTCCCGAACACCAGCTTGCGGATCCGCTCGACGGAATCCTCGATCGGCCGCAGCGCCTCCAGCTCGGGGAACGACGCCTTCTGCTGCTCGCGGTACTCGAGCGTGTCGAGGTCGAGCGTCAGGATGGTCGACCCGTCGTCGCCCTTCACCTTCTTGTAGAAACCCGCTCCACTCTTCCGGCCAAGGAGGCCCCGCTCGACCATCCGCTCGAGGAAGCCAGGCGGCGTGAACATGTCGTGGCTCTCGTCGTCCGGGGCGTGCTCGCGCACATTGGCAGCGACGTGGAGAAAGGTGTCGAGGCCGACGAGGTCGGCGAGCCGGAAGGTGGCCGTCTTCGGTCGGCCCATGACCGGACCGGTCAACGCGTCCACCTCTTCGACGGTCAATCCCATGTCGCGCATCACCTGCATCGTCACCAGCACCGCGTGGACGCCGATCCGGTTCGCGATGAAGTTGGGCGTGTCCTTGGCGGGGACGATCCCCTTGCCCAGTCGCTTGCGCGCCACCGTCTCGACGAGCTCCACGACGGCGGGGTCGGTCTCCGCTCCCGGAATGACCTCGAGCAGCTTCATGTAGCGCGGCGGGTTGAAGAAGTGCGTGCCGAGAAACCGGGGCCGGACCTCCTGGGGCAGGGCCGAGGCCATCGCGGCGAGGGAGAGACCGGATGTGTTGCTCGACAGGATGGCGTGCGGCCCGAGGTACGGCGCGACGCTCGCAAGGACCTGCTGCTTGATGGCGAGGTCTTCCTTGACGACCTCGATGACCCAGTCGGCGTCCTTCAGTCGGGGGAGGTCGTCGGCAAAGTTGCCCACCTCGATCAGACGCAGACGATCCAACGTGAACAGCGGTGACGGCTTGGCCTTGCGCAGCGCGTCCACCGATTCGTGGGCGAGGCGGTCGCGCACCGCCCGGTCCTCGAGAGAGAGCCCGGCGGCACGTTCGGCCTCGGTGGGCTCCTGCGGAACGATGTCGAGTACGAGCGACGGGATGCCGGCGTTGGCGAAGTGCGCGGCAATCGCGCTGCCCATCACGCCGGATCCGAGGATGCCGACCTTTCGGACATGCCTCGTCATGGAGATCCTCCTCCGCTACCTGCCTGCGACGATGGCGGGATCGGGATGACGTGTGTCGAGCGTCGCCCATGTCCCGCCGACATCACCCCAAAGCCTCTGGGCGCGGTTTATGTACTGAATACTCATTCACTACCCTAGGGCCTCGGGCACGTTCCTGTCAACACGGGGTGCCGAGGAGGGGCAGACGATATTTGCTCTACTGCAAAACAAGTGGTATCGTGACGACTGGAAGTGCGGTGTGTGGTGGTATCTCGACGGCGGTCGTGAATGAATAGGTATTCACTTTCTGAGGATTCCGGCACCAGCGCGCGTCGTAAGGGGCGGCGGGCGAAGCGGGAGCGGATTCTCGACGCCGCGGTCGTGGAGATTGCCCGGCGGGGCTACCACCGGACGACCGTCTCCCACATCGCCCGCCGGGCCGGCGTGGCCGACGGCACCATCTACCTCTACTTCGCCGGCAAGGAGGACGTGCTCGTCTCGGTGTTCGACCGGGCCATGCAGCGGTTCATCGCGCTGGCGCGGGAGATCGTAGAAGACGACGGGGTGGATGCGGTGGCGAAGCTGCGCAGGATCGTGGAACTGCACCTCTCGCTCTTGGGTGAGGATCGGGACGTGGCTGTCGTCTTCCAGATCGAGTTCCGCCACACGATCCACGTGCTCGAGCTGCTCTCGCGGGGTGGGATCCGCGACTACCTGGCGCTCATCGCACGCGTGGTGGAGCAGGGGAAGCGGGAGCGGGTCATCCGGCGCGACGTCGACGCGCTGTTTGCCGCGAAGGTCGTGTTCGGGGTGCTGGATGAAATGGGAACGGACTGGGTGCTGTCACGGAAGAACGTGCGGCTGGCGTCACGCGCGGAGCCGGTGAGCGAGTTGTTGCTCGGGGGGTTGGTGGTGGGTAGATAGACGGATGGACGGATCGTCGAGTCGTAGGTGGTGCGCGCCGATACCCTCGCCCTCATGCCGTTCCGTCAATCCTCGACCAGCCGCTCTAGTTCCGCGAACCAGTTCACTACCACTGAGAGGTTGGTCAGGACCTCGCCCCCGGCCGACTGCCGCACCATCAGGAAGCGCTCGCCGTCGGGTGTGACGTCGTAGCTGCGGCCGAAGATGATCGACGGAACGTACGGTCCCGCGAACAGCCGCGTCGTGCGTCCCGCGGTGAAGGTGGGAGCATCGGCCACCTCCACGGCGTACACGGCGATGTGCCCCTCGGCGGTCTGCTGCTGGTAGTACAGCTCGCGCCCATCCGGGCTCCACAGGGGGGCGAAGCCGTTGGTCGCAACCTGCCACCGCCCACGGCCTTCAGGGAAGTCGGTCACGAACACCTGATCGCCCCGCGTGCCAAGTACGCCATATCGTTTCCTCCGGCCCGTCGAGCACGGCCTGCGGTGGCCCGCCGCTCTTCAGCGGCAGCGCCCAGATGTCGAAGCTCTGCCCCTGGTCGCTCTGTTGGTAGAGCAGCACGTCCCCGTCCGCCGTGATCGAGACCGGCTGCAGCCACTGTCCTTCACGGGCGGTCGTGAGTCGCGTGAGGTCGCCCACACCGTCCGCGCGCCGCGAGTAGAGATTCCCCGCTCTCGATCCCGTCTCCGACCCGATCGACACGATGCTCGCGCCGTCCGGTGTCCAGATCGACCAGAAGAAGTCGGGGCGCTCGATGGAGACCTTGGTGAGCGCCTCGCGCTCGAGGCTGTAGAGCCAGACGTGTCCCGACTGGCCGATGGTATTCGTCGGCCGCTCGAGGCTCGGGCTCCAGAAGAGGATCCGGTTCCCGTCGGGCGACACCCTGGGGCCCCAGGGCGATGCCGGGTCGCTGCCGGTCTCGAATAGCCCCTCGATCGTTTCGGAGGTGCCGTCCCGATTCACCCAGGCAAGCCGCTCACCGACGTAGTCGCCGCCGCTGCTGCTCAGATAGACGAGTGTCCCGCTCGGCGCGACAGCGAAGTGGGCGAGCGCCGGCTCATACGGGAAGCCCATGAGCGCGTCGCTCACCACACGGACGGGCGTCCCGGTGACGCTGCGGCTCGTGACGTCGAACGGCACGGCGAACAGTCCACCCTCCTGCGAATACACCAGGTGTCCCGTGGGGAGGTAGCGGGCGGCGCCGCCGCCCTCGAGCACGACGTGCTGACGGCCAGTGGAGACGTCGAGGACCGCGATGTGGACGGATTGCCCGGCACCGCCGGAGGTGGTGAACAGCACGCCGTCGCCGTCGGGCAGCCACGTCGGGTAGAGGAGGTAGACCGCGCCGGCCACGACGTCCTTGGGTTCGATCAGCTGTTCCTGCGGGCCCCCGTCGCTATGCATCACGGAGAGCCCCCAACCGTTGCCCGCCGCGCCGCCCATCACGATACGACCGTCCGGATTCCAGTCGGCGCCGTGTAGCTCCAGCGCGTCACCCAGGGTGGCCGCGGTCCCGTCGGCGAGCACCACTTTCCGCAGCCGCCCGTCGGACACGAACCCGAGCCACTTGCCGTCGGGTGAGAAGAACGGCACCTGCGCATTCGCCGCGCCAGGCACGGGGGTCACCACGGGCGGGCCGTCCAGGCGCCGCAGGTAGATCTGCCCAACCCCACCCTCGCCCGCCACGTAGGCGAGGTGCGACCCGTCGGGCGACAGCGCAACGGCGGGCGCCGGCGCGTGGGCCGTCACGGCCAGCGGCTCGATCTTCATGGACAGGTGGAACACACCAGCCGACTGCACCGCGGGCTCCCCGCCACGCCAGGGTGTCCAGAGAACGAGCGCCACGAGCGCCACGATGGCCGTTAGCGCGACCGCCGGCCAGATCCACCGGATGCGCGGCGCCGCGGTCGGTATGGCCGGCATCGCGCCGCTCGAGAGCGATGCCTGCAATGCCTCGCCGAACTGCCGCGCGGAGGCGTACCGGTCCGCAGGCAGCTTGGCCAGCGCCTTCGCGATCGCGCCGTCCATCTGAACCGGCACGGTTTCCCGGGTCCGACGCACGCTCGGCACCGGCTGCGTCAGGACCTTGGCGATGATCGCCTGCGCATTGGGCCCCGTGTGCGGCGGCTCTCCCGCGAGCATCTCGTACACGACGCACGCGAGCGCGTAGACGTCGCTGCGTGCGTCGATCTGCCGCGTGCCGGTCGCCTGCTCGGGGCTCATGTACTCCGGCGTGCCGAGGCTGAGCCCGGTCTCGGTGAGCCGCTCGCCGCCGGCTTCGCGCACGGCCCGCGCGATCCCGAAGTCGGCGATCAGGGCGTGGCCGTTCGAGAGCAGGATGTTCTCCGGCTTGATGTCCCGGTGCACGATGCCCTGCTCGTGCGCGTAGCCGAGGCCATCTGCGATTTCTCTCGCGAGCTGCAGCGTGTCTTCGACCGAGAGTTGCTCCTCCCGGTTCAGTCGGTCACGCAGCGATTCGCCGTCGACGAACGGCATGACGTAGAAGAGGGACTCGATGGATCGCTGGATCGTGGGATCGGCGGATAGATGCTCCCCCGCGTTTTCGATCACGTGAGCCGATCCGTCACCGCCGCGTGTCACCGCTCCCGAATCGTATAGCGGCAGGATATGCGGATGCTGCAACTGGGCGGCGATCTCGATCTCGCGCAGGAACCGCTCCGCGCCGAGCATTGCGGCCAGCTCGGGCCGGAGCACCTTCACGGCCACTAGGCGACGGTGCTTGACGTCCTCGGCGAGGTACACCGTGGCCATGCCGCCTGCGCCGACTTGCCGCTCGATGCGGTAGCGATCCGCCAGGGCTTCCGTAAGCTGATCGATTTGCTCGGACATCTGCAGCAAGGTAAAGCCTCGGAAAATCGATGCACGCACAGGTCGCGTGGTCCGGCTGCGACCGCGGATGTGGTGGCTCGGTGCAATTTCCGTACACTGCGCTTTCCGATCGGCGTGGCGCACTCGCGGCGAGCTGGTGGCGCATTGGGCGGTCGTCGCTCCGACCTGTGGGCGATACAACGCCGATCTCGGCTCGACGCGGTTGGGACGGACCGCACGGATGCCAGACGGGCAGGCAAACTGCGAGAGGGGGAGCCGAGCGGCTGCAACCTGTCTTGGGGCTGGTGACTCACGGTGGCGGCAACCGTTGAATAAGAAAGAAGGGAGCCTGAGCGGCTCCCTTCTCCCTTACCTACGCCGGCGG
>JBDHDN010000542.1:0-2765 GCA_039591485.1 Gemmatimonadota bacterium | reverse complement strand
TGTGGCGGCGAGCGTGGCGAGCGGGCCGAACGTGGGGGCGACGTTTGCGGGGGTGACGCAGGCGGCGGACACGACGTACACGACGAGTTACACGCCGACGGCGGTGGGGACGGACGCCGTGGCGATCACGCTGAGCGGGACGGGAATCAGTGGGAGTCCGTACGCGAGCGTGGTGAGCGCGAGTCAGCCGAGCGCGGCGAACACGACGGCGACCGTGCCGGCGGGAGCGGTGGGGGTGGCGACGAGCATCGGGATAACCGTCCGCGATGTGAGCGACAATCCTGTCAACGGGCAGGCGGCGAATCTGGCGGTGAGTGTGACGGGGGCGAACCCGGTGACGGCGCCGCAGCCGACGGACAACGGGGACGGGACGTACACGACGAGCTACACGCCGACGGTGGTGGGGACGGACGCCGTGGCGATCACGCTGAGCGGGACGGGAATCAGCGGGAGCCCGTACACGAGCGTCGTGAGCGCGGGGCCGCCGAGTGCGGCGAATACGACAGCGACGGTGCCGGCGACGGGGACGGCGGGAGTGGCGACGCCGATCGTCATTACCATGCGGGACGCAAGCGACAACAAGGTCACCGGGCAGGCCGGGGCGCTGGCCGTGACCGTAACTGGCGCGAATAGCGCGACGCCCGTCGTGACGGAGAACGCGGCCGACACGACGTATCTAGCCAGCTACACGCCGACGGTGGCGGGAACCGACGACATCGCGATTGCCGTGAACGGGACGCCGATCGGCGGGAGCCCGTTTACCAGTGTGGTGGGTCCGGGGACGGTCGCGGGACTCGCGTTCCGGGTGCAGCCCAGCACGGCGGTCGTGAACACGCCAATCAGCCCGCCCGTGCAGGTGGCAGCGGTAGACAACTGGGGTAATGTGGTCACGACATTCCAGAAGCAGGTGACGCTGGTGTTGGCCAACAACCCCACCGGTGCGACCCTGTCTCCGCAGCCAGCCAGGCAACAGGCTTTACAGGGCATTGCGACGTTCAGCAACCTGACGGTGAGCCTCGTTGGCACGGGATACACGCTCGATGCCTCGGCACCTGGCGAGCCGGGGCAGGCGACGAGCGCTCCGTTCGATATCGTCGCGGCGGCACCAGGCTCGCCGGCTTCGAGCACGACACCGTGATCTCGTGCACCGTGCCATCACGCAGTAGATTGCGGGCCCGATGATCTGTCCTCGCTGCTCCATTGCCGAGATTCGTGACGGGATGCATCAGTGTCCCTTGTGCGAGTTCACTCCGAACGCCGGGGTCCTGCTCGACGAGGAGGTGGTGGACGAAGTCCGGGACGCCGTGCAGCACGCGCTCCCCGAGTGGTACCGGATCGATGCCGTTGAGCGACTGGGTGAGCGCTCGTTCGTGTATCGTGCCTGGGACCTGTCGGCGGAGCGCGACGTGGCCCTCAAGGTGATCCCCGTCCCGAATCTCGTCGACCACGAACTTGCTCAGCGATACGAGCGCTACGTGTCGCAGGCCGCCGCGTTGCGGCACGCGCACATCGTGACGGTGACCCAGTTCGGCACCAAGCGCGCCTTCCTATGGTACGCGATGGATCTCGTCCGGGGACGGTCCCTGTCGGAACTGCTCCGGGAATCGGGACCGATGGAGCTCGAGCCGTGTCTGCGGATAGTCGAGCAGGTTGCCAGCGCGCTCGACTTTGCGCACCGCAACGGTGTTCTGCACGGCAACCTGAAGCCCAGCAACATCCTGCTGGATGCGGTCGGGTGGGTGCGGGTCTCGGATTTCGCGGTCTTGGAAGCGTTCGGCCCGCCGCGCGCGGCGCAGGCCAGCGCTCCCGTGGTGTATCGGCCGGAGTACCTCGCACCCGAGCGGTTCATCGAGCGAACGACCGGCGCGAGCGCCGATCAGTACGCCCTCGCGGTGATCGTGTATCAGTGCCTCACCGGCACGCTGCCGTTCGTTGGCGACGCATTCGAGGAGGTGGCTCGACAGCATGCCGAGGACGCGCCGCCGCGGCTGTCCGAGATTCGCAGCGATTTGCCGGTACCCACCATGGAGGCGGTGCAGCGCGCGCTCAGCAAGGTACCGGCCCTGCGCTTTCCGTCCGTGCTCGACTTCACGTCGGCGCTCAGCGGAACAGGGCGCCGGACCCGCAGTCGCCCGGGCGAGGGCAAGCCGGAACCGAAGCCGGATCCGCCAGTCCTGCTGGTGCAGCAGCCGCGGCGGCTCTCGGTACGGACCGTAGCCGTGGCGGGATTGGTTGTGATCGGGGGGCTTCTTGCCGCATCCGCATGGGCGTCCCCTGATATGTGGAGGAATGCCGCGCAGTGGGTCGTGGCGCTCGTGCCCGGAGGCTCCTCGAATGCGGCCGGAGCTGTCTCGGCGGACTCGCTGGATCTCGGATTCGAAACGGGATCAGCCCGACCTGGGAGCGGGGAGCCCGATGGTCGGTCTGCTGCTGCCCGAACTGCTCCACAGCCTGGTGCAGCGCGCGCATCGCCCAGCCCCAGCGCCGCAGCGGTACCCGGCGTGTTGGTCATCAACTCCCGGCAGTGGGGACGCGTCGTCATCGATGGTGCCTACGTCGGAAACCCCCCTCTGCCCGGCATCGAGCTGTCGCCCGGGATCCACTCGATCAGGGTGGAGCGCGATGGTTACACGCCCTACGAGGGCCAGGTCGACATCGTGTCCCGTGACACGGTACGCCTCACCGGGATTGTTCTGATGCCGCTGGTGCCGTGAGGATGGGAAGAACGCTCGCGCTCGCGGCCGCTGCCCTGCTCGCCTGGTCCG
>JBDHDN010000541.1:0-2772 GCA_039591485.1 Gemmatimonadota bacterium | reverse complement strand
CGTCCGATGCAGTGCGCGGCTGGTTCGACGCAGGGGCCGACGAAGTCCTGACGCCGATCATCGGTCCTCCCGAGCAGCGCAGCCGGCTCGGCGTATTGCTGCAACGTACCGAGCGCAACGTTGCGGTCCATCCCTCGACGCGCCTCCCCGGGACTACCGAGATCGAGCGCGCCATCAGGGAGCGCCTCGACTCGGGCACTCACTTCGCCGTCTGCTATGCTGACCTGGATCACTTCAAGGAATTCAACGATCGATACAGCTACTACGACGGCGACCGGGTGATCTTCATCTTGTCTCGGATTCTCCGGGATGTCGTGAAGGGGTTGTGCCCGAGCGGGTTCGTCGGCCATATCGGCGGTGACGATTTCATCATGGTTCTGCCCCTCGACATGGTGCAGGACGTATGCTCTGAGATCGTTGCGGTGTTCGACACGCTCATACCATTCCAGTACAGTTCGCAAGACCGGAGGGCCGGGTACTTCTTCGCGAAGGACCGGCGCGGGCATCTGCACCGGGTGCCCCTCATGACCGTGTCGATCGGCATCGTAACGAACGAGCGGCGCCGCTTCTCGCATCCGGCCGAGGTGAGCGAGCTGGCGACGGAAATGAAGAGCTATGCAAAGACGCTGCCGGGATCGGTGTTTGTGGTCGATCGGCGTCGTGACGCGGGTCCGTAGCGGGGGAGGTCGTCCACGATGAACGTGCGCTGTCCGACATGTGAGACCGTGTTCCGGGTGGATCCCGCGAAGGTCCCGGATGACGGGATACGCGCTCGCTGCACGGAGTGCACCGGGGTGATACCGGTTCCGGGCCGGGAGGGGGCACGTGCCGAGCCGCCGCCCACCGACAGTCCGCCACCCACCCAGCGCCGGGCCCTCCTGGAGCGGGAGGCGGTACGGGCGCCGCCTGCAGTGCCACCAGCGGGGCGGCCGGCAGCCGAGCCGCGCGAGCCGGCCGCCCCTGCAGTGAGAGCAACCAGGCCCATCTCGGCCGATCGGGTGATGGCTTCACCCGCGCCACCGGCTCCGCGGGCCCCCGCCGCACCCACTCGACCGGCGATTGTCCGGCCTGGGGAACGGGTACCCGAGACACGGGAGACTCCCCCGGCGCGGCCCCGCCCGACGGCGCCGGTCTTCCGACCGACGGAGGGACCGGCGAGGCAGGCGTCTCCAGTACCGCCGACGGCTCAGCGGGCTGCAGTGCCTCCGTCGGCAGCGGCATCCGCCCCCCCCGCCCGCGCACCACTGAACCCGTTCCTATCGCGCGACCCGCGGCAGAAGGCGCGTCGGCTGGCGCGGGCACTGGTATCCGACATGATCGTCTACCAGCCGGAGAAGCGCCAGAAAGCACTCGAGGCGGGTAACATCAAAGAGGCGTTTGCTGAGGAGATCCGGAAGAGCTGGGAGGAGTACGTCGAGCAGGTGGGTGAGGCGATGGCAACCTCGACACCGTTCTTCAACGAAGCCCTCAACGAGATCCTCGCCGGGGGACAGAAGCTGTTCTGAGCGGTCGCGTAACCCCTAGGTTCTGCTTATCTTTACCTGTTGTCCGAGCCGTCGCCCTCCCCAGGAGGGGACGGCTCGATGCCTGCTAGACTTGGACACCGGAGCGCGAATGCTGCAGGACATCGTCGAACGGCTTGAGGAACTCGAGGGTCGGCTCACTGAACTCCGAGGCTATCTTTGACCTCGCCGACAAGTCGACCCGCCTAGCCACTCTCGAGTCTTCCATGACGACCCCGGGCTTTTGGGACGACCCCGAACAGGCCCGAGAGATCGTCGAGCAGGTCCGCCGAATCAAGCGTTGGACCGAGCCGTTCGACGACCTGAGCCAACGGCTCGCCGAGGCTCGGGAGTTGGCGCAGCTCGTCGAGCAAGAGCCGGACGAAGAGTTAGCGGTTGGCCTGGGGGAGGAGGCAGCACGGCTCGAGCAGGGGATGGAGGCGCTGGAGCTGCAGGGGATGTTGCAGGGGCCGGATGATCAGCGCGACGCGCTCCTCACCGTCCACCCGGGGGCGGGGGGCACCGAGTCGCAGGACTGGGCAGAGATGCTCATGCGCATGTACTCGCGGTGGGCGGAGCGGCACGATTGCTCAGTCCACGTACTCGACCTCGTTGCCGGCGAGGAGGCCGGGATCAAGTCGGTCGCCATGGAGATTCGTGGGGCGTACGCGTATGGCTACTTGAAAGCGGAGAAGGGCGTGCATCGGTTGGTGCGGATCTCGCCCTTCGATGCCCAATCACGGCGCCACACCTCCTTTGCCTCGGTGTTCGTGTATCCCGTCGTCGATGACACTGTCGAGATCGATCTCCGCGACGAGGACATCGAGATGGAGGTCTTTCGTGCGTCGGGGGCTGGTGGCCAGCACGTCAACAAGACGTCCTCGGCGGTCCGGCTTCGCCACGTACCGAGCGGTGTGGTGGTCTCCTGCCAGCAGGAGCGGAGCCAGCACAAGAACCGTGCGACGGCGCTCAAGATGCTCAAGGCCGCGCTGTACCAGCGTGCGATCGAGGAGCGCGAGAAGAAACGGGCCGAGATCGAGGCCACCAAGACGGACATCAGCTGGGGCAACCAGATCCGCTCCTACGTGTTCCAGCCCTACACGATGGTGAACGACCACCGAACGGAGATGAAGGTGTCGGACGTCCAATCGGTGATGGATGGCGACATCGACGAGTTCATCGAGAGTTTTCTCAAGAAGTTCGGGAGTAAGGCAGCGTGACCGAGGCGCGGACCTTCGTCGAGGAGGCGAGACGCGAGAAGCTGGAACAG
>JBDHDN010000540.1:0-2772 GCA_039591485.1 Gemmatimonadota bacterium | reverse complement strand
CAGCCGAGGCCGAGGAGATGCTGCGAGTGTACGAGGGCAACGTCACAGACGGTGGCCTCGCCGCGGCCGATCTCGCGGCCATCGCCCGTGGTATCGAGGAGATGGTGGACGACCGCTACATTGGGTCACGCGTGCAGCAGACACAGTACCTCGGGAAGCTACTGATGGATGCGGGAGTGCCGATCGTGACACCGCCGGGGAGTCATGCGATATTCCTGGACGCCAAGCGCTTCCTGCCGCACCTGGACCAGGACGAGTTCCCGGCCCAACGGCTCGCCTCCGAGATCTTCGTGGAGACCGGCGTGAGGGCGATGGAGCGCGGCAACGTGTCGAAGGGACGCAACCCCGAGACCGGAGAGAACTACCGCCCGGCACTCGAGCTCGTGCGGCTCACGATCCCCCGGCGGGTGTATACCAACGACCACATGCAGGCGGTGGCAGAAGGCATAGTCCGGCTGTACGAGCAGCGAGATCGGATCAAGGGGTTGAAGTTCGTCTACGAGCCGTCCAAGTTGCGGTTCTTCCAGGGGCGCTTCGAGTCGCTGTAGGCTGCGGCCGCACCGCCGGTCCCATGAGGGGGAGTCCAAGAGTGACTACATCGACGGCACCGAACAACATCGACTGGAACGCGATGCTTGCGCCATACCGCAAGTCCACGACGTGGCGCAGTGTGTTCCAGCTCGTCACCACGGCGATTCCCTTCGGCCTCCTCTGGGTGGCGATGCTGTGGAGCCTCCGGGTGGGCTACTGGCTGACGCTCCTGTTGGCGGTGCCGGCGGCCTTGTTCGTCGTGCGGATGTTCATGTTCCAGCACGACTGTGGTCACGGCTCCTTCTTCCGGTCGCTCAAGGCAAACAACGCCGTGGGGCGCACGATCGGCGTGCTCACCCTGGTGCCGTACGCCTACTGGCGCAAGACACACGCAATCCATCATGCGACATCGGGCAACCTCGACACGCGTGACTTCGGGGACATCGACACGCTCACCGTGCGCGAGTACCTGAGTCGGCCGTGGCTCAAGCGCGTCATGTACCGGCTGTACCGGAACCCGTTGGTGCTTCTCGTCGTCGGACCGGCGTTCCAGTTCATCCTGAAGCACCGCTTCCCGGCGGACATCCCGCGTAGCTGGAAGCGCGAATGGACCAGCGTCCACGGCACCAACCTGGCCCTGATCGCCGTTCTCGTGATTGCGACGTTCACCGTCGGGCTGGGGCGTTTCTTCGCCGTGCAGCTCCCGATAACACTCATCGCGGGATCTGTGGGCGTGTTCCTGTTCTACGTGCAGCACCAGTACGAGGACACCTACTGGCGCTATCGCGAGGCGTGGGATTACCATGCCGCCGGACTGGAGGGAGCATCGCTGTATGCGCTCCCCCGAGTGCTGCAGTGGATGACCGCCAACATTGGTTTCCACCACATCCACCACGTGAACCCGCGGATCCCCAACTACAACCTGCCGCGCTGCTACAAGGAAAACCCGGAGCTGCACCAGGTCACGCGGCTGACAATACCTCAGAGCATCAAGACCCTGTGGCTCACGCTGTGGGACGAGGACGGGCGCCGCCTCATCCGATTCCGGGATCTGCGCGCCATCAGGCCGCAGCTCGAGGACGGTGGCGAAGTCGCACCCACAAAGCCCGAGGCCGTTCCCGACGTGTGGAAGTAGCACCGCTGGAAGCGGGTCACTGCAGGCCGAGCTGTGACGAATCAGACTGACTATGACGTCCTGGTCATCGGTGCCGGTATCGCCGGGCTGAGTCTCGCGCTCCGGCTCGCCGATCGCGCGCGCATCGCCGTGCTCGCCAAGGGACCGCTCACCGAAGGCGCCAGCCGATACGCGCAGGGCGGCATCGCCGCCGTGCTCGATTCGCGTGACTCCACCGAGGCTCACGTCCAGGACACGTTGATAGCCGGTGCGGGCCTATGTAACGAGGACACCGTACGGTTCGCGGTGGAGCGCGCGCCCGAGTGTATCGAGTGGCTGATCAGCCTCGGTGTTCCCTTCACGAAGGGCCCCGATCCGGACTACGGTACCGAGTACCATCTCACACGCGAGGGCGGCCACAGTCACAACCGGATAATCCACGCGGATGACGCCACGGGAGCGGCCAGCGCGAAGACGCTTCAGAGGCACATTCAGGACCACGACAACATCGACGTGTTCGAGCACCACATCGTGGTCGACCTGATCACGACGCAGAAACTAGGGCTGCCGGGCAACCGCTGCGTCGGAGCGTACGTCTTCGACCGCGAGCAAGAAACGGTCGCCGCGGTCCGCGCCGGCACCGTGGTCCTCGCCACCGGCGGGGCCAGCAAGGTTTACCTGTACACGAGCAATCCCGACGTCTCCACCGGCGACGGCATCGCGATGGCGTGGCGTGCTGGTTGCCGCATCGCCAACATGGAGTTCGTCCAATTCCACCCCACGTGCCTGTTCCACCCGGAGGCGAAGTCGTTCCTCGTGAGCGAAGCCGTGCGGGGAGAGGGTGGGAAGTTGCTGCTGCCGGACGGGACACGCTTCATGTCCCGCTTCGACGAGCGGGCGGAGCTGGCGCCGCGCGACATCGTGGCGCGCGCGATCGACTTCGAGGTGAAGCGACTCGGGCTCGACTGTGTGTACCTCGACATTACACACAAGTCCGCTGCCTTCATCACGGAGCGGTTTCCGACCATCCACGCGCGCTGCCTCGAGTATGGCTTCGACATGACTCGAGAGCCGCTGCCGGTGGTACCGGCAGCTCACTCCACTTGTGGCGGAGTCATCACGGACCG
>JBDHDN010000539.1:0-2774 GCA_039591485.1 Gemmatimonadota bacterium | reverse complement strand
CTTCTGGAACCGGCGCACGACACGCGACATCGAGGCGTCGGCGGTCTACTTCCACGATGCCATTGCCGCGGACTCGGGATTCGCGCGGGCCTGGGCGGGGCTGGCGAGCGCGTACGCGCTGTTCGGACCCTCCGAGTACGATGTGACGTCTCTCGCTCCCGGCGAGGCACTCGATCGGGCGGAGAATGCTGCGCGCCGTGCGCTGAGGTTGGACGAGGACCTGAGCGAGGCGCATACGGCTCTCGCTGCGATTCTGGAGATGCGCGGACGCCTGGACGAAGCAGCGACGAGCTTCCGGCGAGCGATCGAGTTCGATCCGCGGTATCCGACCGCCCGTCAATGGTACGGGACCTATCTTGCCAGAGTCGGTCGCGTCGAGGAGGGGCTGGCGCAGATGCGGGTCGCGGCAGAGCTCGACCCGTTGTCGTTGGTCATCCTGACGGAGCTGGGTGAGCTGCTTGCCCTCGCGGGGCGCGAGACCGAGGCAACGGCGCAGTACGAACGTCTGCTCGCGCTGTATCCGGACGCGTACCTCGCCCACTATTTCGCTGGACTGTATTTCCTTTCACGACGTGACTTCGACCGTGCGGCGGATCTGCTCGGACGTTCGGTCGCGGGTGCAAGCGGCGACAGCGTGGAGGGGAGGCGGATAGCAGCGGGCGTGCGGGACCCTGATCGGCGCCGCGCTGTGCTGGTGGGCGTTGCCGATACCGCCACCCGGCCTGAGGTCGCCGCCGCCGCACACCGCGCGTTCGGCGATGACGCTGCCGCCGTCGAGGCCGTCGAGCGCGCGGTCGACGGTGCGTTCTTCGAGCGCGTCTATCTGCCGCACGTCCTTTCCGTTCTGGGACCTGAGCTGGCTGCGACTCCGCGTGTGCGCGGCGCCGTCGCCCGGCTTGCCGAGCGGCAACGGCAACAGTACGGCAACTAGCCTCGGCGGGCTGCGCACGCACATATCTTCGATTACCTACACCTCCCGGAGGAGCCCGATGCTGAACCGCCGCGAATGGATCGAGATGACTGCCGGCATCACTGGCGCGCTGGTACTGCACCCCCGCCTGCTGAGCTCCCTGCAGCAAGGTGAGCTGTTGCGCCGTGCCATCCCGTCGTCCGGAGAAATGCTCCCGGTGGTCGGCCTGGGCAGTTCGGCGACGTTCTCACGGATGGCGCGGAGCGAGGATCGGGACGCCTTGCGTGGGGTGATCCGGACCATGGTGGACGGCGGGGCGACCGTGTTCGACACCGCACCGAGCTACGGGGCCTCTGAGGAGGTGGCGGGCGAAATCGCCGGCGAGTTGGGGGTCGCGGACCGGATCTTCTGGGCTACCAAGGTCAACGTGGCGGGACGCGGAGGCGGCACGGCCGACGCCGCCGCCGCCCGCGCACAGATTGACGACTCGTTCCGCAAGCTCGGGGTCGATACCGTCGATCTCATTCAGGTGCACAACCTGGGTGACGTCCCCACGCAACTCGGTATCCTGAAGGAGCTGAAGGGCGAGGGCCGCATCCGCTATCTCGGCGTCACCACCACGAGCGAGCGCCAGTACGCCGAGCTCGAGCGCATCATGCGCAACGAACCGCTCGATTTCATTGGCATCGACTACGCGGTCGACAACCGAACCGTCGAGTCCGCTATCCTGCCGCTTGCCCAGGAGCGGAAGATCGGTGTATTGGTGTACCTCCCGTTCGGCCGCACACGGCTCTGGCAGCGTGTCGAGGGGCGTGAGCTACCGGAGTGGGCGAGTGAGTTCGACGCGACGAGTTGGGCGCAGTTCTTCATCAAGTTCATCCTCGGCCACCCGGCGGTTACCGTCGTGACGCCGGCGACGAGCAACCCGAAGCACATGGCCGACAACATCGGCGGCGGGATCGGGCGCCTGCCTGACGACGCGATGCGGGAACGGATGGCGGCGTTGGTTGAGGAATTGCCCCCCGCGCCGGCGCGGGGGTGAGAGTCAAGGGCTCAAGGTCAAAGGTGCAGGGTGAAGAGTGAAGCGTGCACGCGGACGGCGGGCTCGCCGGCGCGGACGTCTCGTTCCACTCCGTCACGAAGTTCATCAACGGCCACGCCGACGTGGTTGGGGGCATTCTGGTAGCGAAGGCCGAGGAACTGCTGCATCGGCTGCGGGAGACCATGACTGCAATGGGCCGCAACATGGATCCCCATCAGGCCTTCCTCGTGCCCCGCGGACTCAAGACCCTCGGTATTCGCGTCGAGCGAGCGCAGCAGGATGCCCAGGCCATCGCTGCGTTTCTCGAGCGTCATCCGAAGGTTGAGTGGGTGCGATATATCTGATTGCCGTCGCACCCGCAGCACGGACTGGCGGGACGGCAGATGCGTGGCGACGGCTCGATGATCGCGTTCGAGTTGAAGGGCGGGCTGGAGGCCGGCCGACGGCTCATGAACCACGTCGGGCTCGCGACACTGGCCGTGTCCCTCGGTGGGGTCGAGACGCTGATCGAGCACCCGGCCTCGATGACCCATGAGGCGATGTCGAAGGAAGACCGGGAGGCCGCCGGGTTCTCGGACGGGCTGGTACGCTACGCGGTCGGGATCGAGGACGCCGGCGATCTCATCGCCGACCTGGAGCAGGCATTGGCGACGGTCTAGCGGACCACCGATCGACGCCCTGACGGGTGGTGGTCGTCTCGGGGGATGGCCGCCGCCGTGTCGGCTATGTCTCTTCGTTCTCCTCCGTGCAGAAGCGCGCGTATTCGAGGTCGAGCGCCTCGTCGGTGAGGATGACGAAATCTCCCAGCCCGGTGTGCTCCTC